>CALGIA010000535.1 GCA_937916005.1 uncultured Rhodospirillaceae bacterium | reverse complement strand
CAGCACGTCTCCGGTGCCCGATATGACCAGCGAAACGTTCTTGTCGGCCACCGCCATCATGGCTTCCAGCCGGCGCAGATACCGGTCCGTGCGCCAATCCTTGGCCAACTCGACGCAGGCCCGGGTCAGGTGGCCGGCATGTTCCTCAAGCTTGGCTTCCAGCCGCTCAAACAGGGTAAAGGCATCGGCGGTCGCGCCGGCAAAGCCGGAAATCACCGAACCATCGCCCAGGCGGCGCACTTTTCGCGCGTTGGATTTGATCACCGTCGGACCCAGGCTTACCTGTCCGTCGCCCGCGATCACGACGGTATTCCCCTTGCGCACGGCAAGGATCGTTGTGCCGTGCCAGATCTGGCTTTCGTTTGAACTCATCATGCTCCCGCCGATTGGATCGCCACGGGCTGCCGTGGCCGCCATAATCCCGAAAAATCCCGGGTCCCGAAAATGTGGGGTTTTCCCCGTCGCGGTCAAGGCCGCTGTTGGGCTTATATCGAGATAGTGGCGTTTGGCAACGCTTCCTGCTAATAGTGCGCCGCATTTGAAGTGGGAGAACGGCCATGCGCGAAGCAAGCGTGGCGCGCAATACCAAGGAAACCGAAATCGAAGTCCGGGTTAATCTGGACGGCGACGGGGTTTATGATGTGGCGACGGGCATCGGGTTCCTCGACCACATGCTTGAACAATTGTCCCGTCACGGGCTGATTGATCTCGCGGTGAAGGCGGTCGGTGATCTGCATATCGACTATCACCACACCACGGAAGATAGCGGTATTGCTATCGGGCAGGCTGTCAAACAGGCGCTCGGCGACCGGCGCGGCATTGTTCGGTACGGCTGCGCGACAATACCGATGGATGAGACGCTGTCCCGCGTGACCATCGATATTTCGGGTCGCCCCTACCTGGTCTGGCGGGTGGAATTTTCCCGCGCCAAGCTGGGTGACATGGATACGGAGCTGTTCAAGGAATGGTTCCAGGCCTTTGCCCAGGCAGCCGGCATGACGGTACATGTGGAAAATCTTTATGGTGAAAACAATCACCACATCGTTGAATCCTGTTTTAAGGCTCTGGCGCGGGCATTGAAACAGGCGGTGGCGATTGATCCACGCAGCGCAGACGCGGTGCCGTCCACCAAAGGCACCCTCGGCGAAACAAACTGATCTTCCGTGCCGGGGCGGAACGCGCTCCGATTGGTTGAGGCTGAAATATTTATGCGTGTTTACACGGTCCATTGCCGGCCAGGCTCCCGGGAGCCCGACGCCGAGGCGAAACTGGTCAAGGAAGGGTTTTCCTGGCCGGCTTTCCTGATCCCGCCGCTGTGGCTGCTGTATCAAAGGCTGTGGCTGGCATTATTTATTGTGACTGTCACTGGGCTGTTGCTGGATATCGGACTCGATCTTGCCGGCGCGGACCCGATCACGGTTTTTATCGCCGGCGCCGGGTTCTCCCTGTTTATTGGATTCAGCGCCAATGATTGGCGCCGTAGGAAGCTGGCTGTCCTCGGCCATCGGATGACTGGAATTGTTGCGGCTGGCGATCATGATGGCGCCATGCGCCGCTATTTTGATTTGCACCCTTATGAACCGCGCCCTTTCAATCAAAACTCGAGCGCGGCAATCGGCGGGCTTTAGCCGAACCATGGAACAAATGTCATGACCGTCGCGATCATCGATTATGGATCGGGGAATCTCCGCTCGGCCGCCAAGGCGTTTGAGCGCGCATCGGTGTCGGCTGGAACCGGGGCGGAAATCATCGTGACCAACCGTCCCGAAGACCTTGATCGGGCTAGCCATATTGTTCTTCCCGGTGTCGGCGCGTTCGGCGACTGCATGGCGGGGCTTGCGGCACTTGATGGCATGCGCGATAGCCTGGAGCGCAACGTCATTGATGATGGGAAACCGTTTCTCGGCATATGCGTCGGCATGCAGCTGATGGCGGAACGGGGCGTTGAGCATGGAATTCACCAGGGGTTCGGGTGGATCCAGGGCGAAATCACCCCCATCAAACCGCGCGACCATACTCTGAAAATTCCACATATGGGATGGAACGACCTGGACATCATCACGCCGGAACATCCCGTCTTTCGGGGGATTTCCAGCGGCATGCACACATATTTCGTCCACGGCTATGCCTTGTCGGGCGGCAGCCCGGACCAGATTCTGGCGCGCGTTGATTATGCCGGCGACATCGTTGCGGTGGTGGGGCGGGACAATCTGGTTGGAACCCAGTTCCATCCGGAAAAAAGCCAGAAAACCGGACTGAAGTTCATTGAAAATTTTCTTGGCTGGAAACCATGAGGGACGCATGGCGGAAACATTTGTAGAAATCGTCGATCAGCTCAGCGACGAAGACATCGCCGATTTGGTGGATTCCACCGAGACGGCAATTGTCGATGGCGGCGGGTTTGGCTGGCTGAAGCCACCGCCACAGGGCGTGCTGGAACGTTTCTGGCGTGGCGTGTTGCTGGTGCCTGAGCGGACTCTTTTCATTGGCCGGCTCGATGGCAGGGTTGCCGGCTCGGCCCAGCTTATCCGGCCCCCCAAGAACAACGAAGCTCAGGCATTCGCCGTATCGATCACCACGAATTTCGTTGCGCCCTGGGCGCGTGGCCATGGCCTGGCGCGTGATCTGACGGTCGCTGTTGAAAACGAGGCGCGCAATCTGGGCTTCCGGTTTCTAAATCTCGACGTGCGCGACAGCCAAACCGCTGCGATCCAGCTTTATGAATCCCTCGGCTACGAACGCTGGGGCACAAACCCAAACTACGCCACCGTCGGCGGAAAAATAATATCGGGTGGGTATTATACCAAGCGGCTTGCCGCGCGTCGCGGCGCCCGGCGCGGTCAGACAGCGATAGACGCGCCCGTCAAATTAACGGAAACAACGAAGTGATTCTTTATCCCGCAATCGATATCAAGGATGGGCTGTGCGTCCGTCTCTTGCGTGGCGACATGAACGCGGCCACGGTGTTCAACGATAGTCCAGCCGACCAGGCCCGCGCGTTTCGCGATGTCGGTTTTGGCTGGCTGCATCTGGTTGATCTCAACGGTGCGTTCGAAGGCCGCCCCGTGAACGCCGACGCGGTCGATTCCATTCTTTCCGCCATCGATATCCCGGTCCAGCTCGGCGGGGGAATCCGCGACCTCGAAACCATTGACCGTTGGCTCGACGCCGGGGTTCGCCGGGTCATTCTCGGAACCGTGGCGCTGACTGAACCGGAACTGGTGATCGAAGCCTGCCGCCGTCACCCGGGGCGTATCGTGGTCGGCATTGATGCCCGCGACGGCAATGTGGCGGTCGAGGGGTGGGCGACCACCTCCAACGTCAAGGCGCTCGATCTGGCGCTCAGATTTGAAGACGCGGGCGTCGCCGCCATTGTCTATACCGATATCAATCGCGACGGGGTCATGACCGGGATAAATCTCGAGGCGACGGTCGATCTCGCTTTTGCGCTGACCACGCCGATCATCGCGTCGGGCGGCGTGTCGTCGATCAACGATCTGCTCGAACTCAAGGCCAACGAGGACGCCGGTATCGAAGGCCTGATTTCCGGCCGCGCGCTCTATGATGGCCGGATCGACCCCGCCGAAGCCATTGCCGTGCTGGCGGGATGATCGCGCAATGCTGAAGGCCCGCATCATACCCTGTCTGGACGTCAAGGATGGCCGGACCGTCAAGGGCGTCAATTTCGTCGATCTGGTCGACGCCGGCGATCCGGTGGAACAGGCGAAAATCTATGACCGGCAGGGCGCCGACGAATTATGTTTCCTCGATATCGCCGCGTCCCATGAAAACCGCGATACTCTCTATGATGTCGTCAATGGCACGGCGGAACAATGCTTCATGCCCTTGACCGTCGGCGGCGGCGTTCGGTCCGTGGAAGACATAAGGAAACTTCTTCTGGCCGGGGCGGACAAAGTGTCGATCAATACGGCCGCCGTGCATCACCCGGAACTGGTCGGCGAGGCCGCGGAAAAATTCGGGTCCCAATGCATTGTCGTGGCGATCGACGCCAAGGCGACCGGGCCCGGCAAGTACGAGATTTTCACCCATGGCGGCCGCAATGCGACCGGGATCGACGCCATTGACTGGGCGCGCCGCATGACGGAATTGGGCGCGGGCGAAATATTGCTGACATCCATGGATCGGGACGGCACTCGCCAGGGGTATAACCTGCCCCTGACCCGGGCCGTCGCCGATGCCGTCACGGTTCCCGTCATTGCCTCGGGTGGGGTCGGCACCCTCGATCATCTCGTCGATGGGGTGCGGGAAGGCCACGCCACCGCCGTCCTGGCGGCGTCGATATTTCATTTCGGCGAATTCACCATCGCCGAAGCCAAGCAACACATGATCAACGCCGGGATCGCCATGCGTCTTTGATGGGCGTCTTTGATGGGCGCCATCGTGACAGGCGGCGACAAATCTGATATCCGGAATATCCTTTTGATGGGTATGGGCCAATGACATCGTCAGAAATTCTTGACCGGCTGTTCGCGGTGATTGAATCGCGCCGTGGCGCTGACCCGAAATCATCCTATACGGCGAAGCTGCTTTCCGACGGCAGGTCGCGCATCGCGCGCAAATTTGGCGAAGAGGCCATTGAGGCCGTCATTGCCGCGACCGAGGGCGACAAAGAGGCGCTGACGGCGGAAAGCGCCGATGTGCTGTATCACCTGCTGGTCGCCTGGGCCGATGCCGGGATTGCCCCCGACGATATATGGGCCGAGCTGGCCCGGCGCGAAGGCGTATCCGGGATCGACGAAAAAAACAGCCGATAAAAGAGGGTGGATCATATGGAATATGACCAGAACAACGTGTTCGCCAAAATCCTGCGGGGCGACCTGCCCTGCGATAAAGTCTATGAAGACGATTTCGCCCTGGCGTTCCGCGACATCAACCCCCAGGCGCCGGTCCATGTCCTGGTGATCCCCAAGGGGCCCTATGTTTCAATCGATGAATTCTCGGCCGATGCGACCGCCGACGAACAGGCCGGGCTGATGCGCGCCATCGGCGCCACCGCCCGGGAACTCGGGCTGACCGGCGGCGGCTACCGGGTGCTGGCCAACAAGGGCCGCGATGCCCACCAGGAAGTCATGCATCTGCATTTTCACATTTTTGCCGGCCGCCCGCTCGGCCCCATGCTGGAAGACGGCGCCCTGCCGCCGGGGACCAATTACCGGCGGTCCTGACAGGAATTATCGTCCCGGCGCGGTGCGGCGATAACTCAACGCCTCGGCGATGTGAAGCCGGGAGATTGTTTCGGTGGCTTCCAGATCGGCCAGGGTGCGGGCAACGCGCAAGACGCGATGATACCCACGGGCCGAAAGATGCATGCGATCCGCGGCCTCCACCAGTAGCGCGCGGCCCTGGGCGTCGGGCGCGGCGATTTTTTCCAGAATCTCACCATCCGCCTCGGCGTTTACGCGGATAGGGTTACGGCCCTTGTTTTCGGCGAACGCGGCGAAGCGCGCGGTTTGAATCTTCCGCGCCGCCATTACGCGCGCGGCAATCTCGGCCGTGCCCTCCGCCGGGGGCGGCAGGGCCAGGTCGGCGGGGTTCACCGACGGTACTTCCACATGGAGATCAATGCGGTCAAACAGGGGGCCGGAAATTTTGGATTGGTAATCCCCGGCGCAGCGCGGCGCGCGGCTGCACGCCAGGGCCGGGTCGTCGAGATAGCCGCAGCGGCACGGATTCATCGCCGCCACAAGCTGGACCCGCGCCGGATAGGCCACATGGTTGTTGGCGCGCGCGATGATCGCGCGGCCCGATTCCAGGGGCTGACGCAACCCTTCCAGCGCCGCGCGGTTGAATTCAGGCAGTTCGTCGAGAAACAGCACGCCGTTATGGGCCAGGGATATTTCGCCCGGCCGCGCCTTCATGCCGCCGCCGACCAGGGCCGGCAGCGATGCGGTCTGGTGGGGGTCGCGGAACGGACGCCGGCGCATCAGCCGCCCGCCTTCCAATATGCCGGCGACGGAATGGATCATGGTCACTTCCAGCGCTTCGGCCGGCGACAGGGGCGGCAACAGCCCGGGCAGCCGGGCCGCCAGCATGGATTTGCCCGACCCGGGCGGGCCGATCAGCAGCAGATTGTGTCCGCCCGCGGCGGTAATTTCAAGCGCACGCTTGGCGGTTTCCTGTCCCTTGATTTCACGCAGATCCGGGATCGGCGCATCATCGGTTTCAAGCCGTGCTTCCGGCGGGCTCAAAACCTGGCTGCCGCGGAAATGGTTGATCAGCGCCAACAGCGACGCGGGCGCCAGAACGTCGATCCCGCCGGCCCAGGCCGCCTCGCCCCCCGAAGATGCGGGACAGATGATGCCGCGCCCGGCGCCGGCCGCGCCAAGCGCCGCGGCCAGAACGCCCGAAACACGGTTGATCCCGCCATCCAGCGATAATTCACCCAGCGCCACATAATTTTCGACGGCGTCGGCGGGAACCACATCCATGGCGATCAAAAGCGCCAGCGCGATGGGCAGATCGAAATGGCTGCCTTCTTTCAACACATCGGCCGGCGCCAGATTGATCGAAATATGTTTCGGCGGCAGCGATAGTCCGATGGACGCCAGCGCACCACGCACCCGTTCGCGGGATTCGGCGACGGCCTTGTCGGGCAGGCCGACAATGGTGAAGGCCGGCAACCCGGACGACATCTGCGCCTCGGCGCCGACCTCGATCACATCGATGCCCGAAAACGCGACGGTGAAAACGCGCGCGACCATTTTGGGCGACCTTTTCCCGACGAATGAACCGTTTGGGGAAGCAGAGTGCGCCGAAAGCCCGTCTTCAATCAATGCGGGAATACCGGAATCCATGCGAAATCGCCCAGAATTGGATGTTCTGTATTTGTTCCGATTACCGTAGCAGGAAGCCGCGCGGTTGTGCAAGCCCTGAAATCAACCCGAAATCAGCCCGAAATCAGCTCGGTCTTGTATCTCTTGTGGCTTCGAAGCGGCGTTCGATGGCGTCCCAGATCATGGCTTCGATCTCGATACCGTCCAGCCGGTTGATTTCCTGGATACCGGTCGGCGAGGTCACGTTGATTTCGGTCAGGTAATCGCCGATCACGTCGATGCCGACAAATATCAGGCCACGTTCCGACAGGGCCGGGCCGATGGCTTCGCAGATTTCCCGTTCGCGTTTGGTCAGGTCGGTTTTGCCCGCCGCGCCGCCGGCATGAAAATTCGCCCGCGCCTCGCCTTGTGACGGTATGCGGTTGACGCCGCCCGCCGGAACGCCATCGACGAGGATGATGCGCTTGTCGCCCTGGCGAATTTCCGGCAGATATTTCTGGATAATGATGGGCTCACGATACATTTGCGTGAACATTTCCAGCAGCGACGACAGGTTTTCGTCGTCCGGCTTGACGTGGAATACGCCCGCGCCGCCATTGCCGAAAAGCGGCTTGACGATGATGTCTTCATATTCTTTCCGGAAATCGAGGATTTCATCCCGGTTGGTTGTAATCAGCGTCGGCGGCATGACCCCTTCGAAATGAGTGACGAACAGTTTTTCGGGCGCGTTCCGAACATGGATCGGGTCGTTCACCACCAGGGTTCGCGGGTGGATATGCTCCAGCAGATGGGTCGCGGTGATATAGGCCATGTCAAAGGGCGGGTCCTGACGCATCAGCACGATATCGGCGGTCGCCAGATCCAGCGTCTGGGCTTTGCCCAGGGTGAAATGGTTGCCATGTTCGCGGCGCACTTCCATCGGGCGGGTCCGGGCGTAGAGCCGATGGTTTCGAAACACCAGATCCTGCGGCAGGTAATGAAACAGCGCATGGCCGCGCTTTTGCGCCTCCAGCGCAAGCGCGAAGGTGCTGTCGGCGTCGATGTTGATGTCATCGATAGGGTCCATCTGAATGGCGACGGCGAGGCTCATGATGGTTATCCTTAAGGTCCTGTATTTCTAATTCAGCCGCGCGCGAATTGATTGTACGATGGATGCGGCCCGATGGCGCGCTTCCTCCTGGCCGCAAAGTCCGATGAAGCGCTCGAAGGCCTCGATCGCGGCCAGAAAATTTCCGAGCTGCAGATTGAGCGCGCCTGCCTCATGCCAAAGCGAGGAAATCTCCGGCGCGAATAGCAGCATTCCCCGGACTGTGTCCATGGCCTGTTCCAGCCTGCCGTCCTGAATGTTCCGGATCTTGATGTTGTTTTGCAGCCGAATGAGGATATCGCGGTCCGACACCGTATCGTAATGGTGGGGCGATAATTCCGCATCGAGCCCGGCATTGAGTTTGAGAAGTTCGCGCAATTCCGCAGCCCCCCTCACCAGGCCGTTATGGAACGGATCGACCACGAGCCGATCGCGGTCGCCGTCGAGCCGGACCAGGAAATGTCCCGGGAAATTGAGCCCAACCGCTTCCCAGCCCTGCGCCCTGGCGGTCTGGATGTATAGAATCCCCAATGCGACGGGCAGACCCTTGCGCCGGTCGATCACCCGGATCAGGTTGGCATTCTGTATATCGTCATAGGTCAGGCTGTCGCCCTCATAGCCGTGCTGACCGAATATTACGCTATTCAGCACGTTGACCCGGTCTTGCAGATCTTCTCCGGCCGCGTCCGCCAGTTTGCCCACGTCGCGCGAAAGCTCTTCCAGATGAATGCGATACCGCGCCGGAGCGGCGCGTGGGCGGTCAAGCAAGGCGAGCGCCAGCGCGGCCTCGCCCAAATCGATCGGGGCGTCCGGCGCGTCGGCAATCCCGCCAAGGATTGCCAGGGCGTCAAGCCGCGCGGTCAAGATTTGTGTCGCCGTGGGTCGTCCTTGAGCTGGACATAGCTCACCACCCGCTTCACATAGCGCAGCGTGCGCGCATGATTGGTCACCCGGTCGAGCTCTTTCTGGTTCTGGGCGATTCCCATCAGATAGACCGCGCCATTGACCGTCTCGATCGAATAGTTGATCGACAGGATTTTCTTGTCGAACAGGAGCCTGGATTTAAGCTGGGTGCTGATCCAGCCATCCCGCGCGTAGCTGATAATGCCGCCCTCATCGGTGACCTTGATTTCATTGATCACCTCGCGCACGCCCTTGGCTTTCCAGGTAAGGCGGACGGCATCGATGCGCATCTGGGGAAGCCGGACCTGGCCCGTCAGCAGTACGCGCCCCTCGACGACCGAGAGGGAGACCAGACGGTACATGTCCACATCGTGATCAAGCCACAGGGAATTGATGCGCGCCCGGATCACCGTATCGTCGATGCCGCCTTTCAGGCCGCGTTCCTGAACCGCCGCCGACGTTGCGATGGCGCCGGCGCCGACCGCGGCGCCGACGCACCCGGCGAGGCCCGGCAGGATCGCGATGATTGCCGCAATGGCCATGAGCCGGCTTCGATCAGAAATTCGTGTCATCGGGTTTTCCTTACTCAAATTTTCAGCCGCGCCACGCATTCGTAACATGGCTGGGAACGGCCCACGGCGTTACCAGCATTATATCGAATCGTAGATCGCAACTTGTCAATGCCGGGCGGGCAATGAGAAATGTTTCGGCGGCCCGGCGAATGCGGTTTTGTTGTCGAGGGGAAACGGATTCCATTGCCAATTCTCTTGTCCGGCGCGCCTTGACTTCGATGAACGCGACTATATTCCGGCGCCGGGCAATGATATCGATCTCACCCACCGGAGTTTTAAACCGACGGGAAAGAACGCGATATCCGCGCAGCCGAAGATGCCAGACGCATATGGTTTCCGCATAATGGCCCAGGCGGTAGCGCCTTTGTCGGTCATCCACCGGCTGATATTTCCAGCGCCCTTGCATAGATCGCGCGCCGCGCTTGTCCGCTGGCCGCGGCGACCGTGGATGCCGCGTCGCGGACGCTCATGGTTTTAAGCGCCTTGATGATCATCTCGTCGAGCTCGACGGCGTTGATCGCGGCCGCATCCGGTTCCGGCGGGCCCACGACCACGACGGCCTCGCCCTTGGGCGGGCCCGCAGTGCGGTAATGATCCGCCAGCTCGGTCAGCGTGCCGCGCCGCAGTTCTTCATGCAGCTTGGTCATCTCGCGCGCCACCGCCGCCTCGCGTGCGCCCAGAACCGCGGCCATATCCGACAAGGACGCCGGTAAGCGGCGGGTCGATTCCAGAAACACCAGCGTTGCATCAATATTTACAAACTCGGCGAGTGCGCGCTTCCGGCCCGCCGATTTATTGGGCAGAAAGCCCGCAAACAGGAACCGGTCGCTGGGCAGGCCGGACAGGACCAGCGCGGTCAGCGTCGCGGATGGTCCCGGCTCGGAAGTCACGGGAATTTCCGCATCCCGGGCGGCGCGCACCAGGCGGTATCCGGGATCGGAAATCAACGGCGTTCCGGCGTCGGACACCAACGCCATGGTTTCGCCATTTTGCAAACGTTTGATCATGCCCGGCAGGACCCGAGCGGCATTGTGTTCATGATAGGCTGTCATGGGCGTCCGGATGTCATGGGCCGACAGCAATTTGGCGGTGACCCGGGTGTCTTCGCAGGCTATGACATCAACCTCCGACAGGGTGTCGATCGCCCGCAATGTAATGTCGCGCAAATTTCCGATCGGCGTCGCGACGATATGCAGCCCGACCAGGCGCCTTTTACCGGTCGGTTTACTTCCATCCTCGGTGGCGATAGGCTTCGCGCCGCCGCCGGTCAATTGTGCGGAGTTACTTTTTGGCTTCAATCGCAAACCATTTCATGCCTGATATTCGTCCATTTGCCGCAATTGCCTGTTCGCTGGCGATTATGTTGGCGGTAACCGCCTGTCAGCAACGCACCGTAACGGACCGGTCCGCCCATAGGCAAGCGGCTCCGCCAGGTGCAACAGGCGCGACTGTGCCCGGCCGTGCGCAGCCCGACCCGGCCCGGCCCGCAAAACCAGGCGTTGCGCCATACCTCTCCTCCCTGCCGCCGCCGTCCCTTCAGCGCGAATCTGGTCGTCCCGCGCCGGGCGAAACTGTTTCCACTCCCCCAGCCCCACGCGGGGCCGTGACCCTTCGTCCGCCTCCCCGTTCGGCCGCGGAAATTGGCAGCGGCACAAGAATTGCACTGATGTTGCCGCTCTCGGGTCGAGATGCCGATCTTGGCGGGTCCATGTTGCGGGCGGCCCAGCTCGCCCTGTTCGATATCGCCGATAATAATTTCATCCTCATGCCTTATGACACGGGCGGAAATCCGAAACGCGCGCGCGAAGCGGCCAGCGGCGCGGCGCGCGATGGCGCGCGGCTCATTCTCGGGCCCCTGTTTTCCGACTCGGTGCGCGCAGCCACTCCCATCGCGCGCGCCGCCGGCATAAATCTGGTTCCATTCTCCAACAATCTGGCCGTGGCCGGGAACGGCATCTTCATCATCGGTCTGATGCCAAGCGACCAGATCAACCGGGTCATCAGATATGCCGGTTCGCGTGGTCATCTCCGTTTTGCGGCGCTGGCGCCCGATTCCGCCTATGGGCGGCAAGTGGTCGAAGACGCCAAAAAAGCGGCTTCCGCTATCGGCGGCGCATTTTCCCATGTGGAATATTTCGCCGCGGATGGGTCTGATCTGGACGCCACCGTGCGCCGGCTTGCCCGCTATGACGTTCGCCGAAATGCGCTGCTATCCCAACGGAAGACGCTGAAAGGCGATGCACGCCCGGGCGCGGCCCGTCAATTGGCGCGTTTGCAGGGGGTCGAAACCATTGGCGAGGTGGGTTTTGATGCTCTTCTGGTGCCGGTTGGGGGCGCGCGGCTGAAACAGATCGCAGCCTTGTTGCCGTTTTACGATATCGAATCATCGCGCACCCGGCTGCTGGGGGTTTCTTCCTGGCTCACCCCGGGCCTCGGGCGCGAACCGCCGCTGGTCGGGGCCTGGTTCGCCGCGCCCCGTACCGAAGCCGGATCGGATTTTGATCGCCGTTACCGGGAACTATACGGCTCCGCGCCCCATGATCTTGCGGCGCTGGCCTATGACGCCACGGCGCTTGCCGCCGTATTGGCGCGCGGCGCCAACGGCGGCGATTTCAGTGATATTGCGCTGACATCGCCCAACGGATTCTCCGGCACGGCGGGAATTTTCCGCTTCCAGGCCAATGGACAGGTTCAGCGCGGGCTGGCGGTGCTGGAAGTTGAGCCGTGGCGTTTCCGGGAAGTCAGCCCGTCGCCCGAGACCTTCGAGGTCATGCGAAACTGAAAATTGTGGGTAATTGACATCACCCCAAAAGCGCGCCGAGCACGGAATCAAGCCGCATCAATCCGGCCGGTGTGGCGCGTAGACCGGCCTTATCAAGCACGATAAATCCGCCATCAATGAGCCGGTTGAGCCGCGTGGCATCGAGGGCCGCTTCAACAGTGTTCCCGACGATCCGCTTAAATTCATCGTGTGGAATGCCCGATGTGAGTCTGAGCCCCATCATCAACGCCTCTTCCAGGCGCTCATTGGCTGAAACGCTTATGCGGTTTTTGGTTCCGTGCCCCTGGGTTTCCACCGCTTCCAGCCAGGTTTCCGGCGCGCGATGCTGATCGAACGCCATGGCGCCGGCGTTTTGCGCCAGTCTGCCATGGGCGCCCGGACCAATCCCGATATAATCCCGGCTCAGCCAATAAGCCAGGTTATGGCGGCTTTCCTCGCCCGGGCGGGCGTGGTTGGATATTTCATAAGCCGGCAGACCTGTATCGGTCAAAGTTTCCCGAGTGACCTCGAACAGTTCCGCGCCAATGGCTTCTTCCGGGGTCACCCAGTCGCCGCGCCGCCAGTCGCCGTAGAATGGCGTGCCCTTTTCGATGGTCAGCTGATAAACCGACAGATGGCTCTCCACCAGGTTCAGGGCATCAGCCAGTTCGTGGCGCCATGTCGCCTGGGTCTGTTCCGGCAATGCGTAGATCAAATCAAACGAGCTGCGTGGGAATATTCGTTGTGATAATATAATGGCATGTTTTGCGTCTTCAGCGGAATGCTCGCGGCCCAGGAAGGCAAGCGCCCTGTCGTCCAGCGATTGTACGCCGAGGGAAACCCGATTGACACCGGCAGCTCGTAAATCGGCGAATTTCCGGGCTTCCACGGAAGTCGGATTGGCTTCGAGCGTAATCTCAACATCCTCGGCGCAGCTCCAATGGGATGCCGCCGCTTCAATGATTGCCGCCACCGTGGCCGGCGGCATGAGGGAAGGCGTTCCGCCGCCAAAGAAGATTGAGCCGACTTCCCGGTAGTTCGTTACATTAGCGAAATATTCTAGTTCACGGAGCAGCCCGTCCCGCCAGCGAGCTTGATCGACCGCATCACGGACATGGCTGTTGAAGTCGCAATAGGGGCATTTTGATCGGCAAAACGGCCAATGAACATAAAGCGCGAGCGATTTCCCCCCACCGAAAATGGCGGCCTCGTGGGGGTTTTGATCGATTACGTGTTGATTTCGGTCATTTGGCATCGAAACAATTCTTGACCAGCTTGGCGAAGGCATCGGCCCGGTGGCTGATCGCTTCCTTGGCTTCGGGCTCCATTTCGCCGAAAGTCAGGTTGTGACCCGTCGGCACGAACATGGGGTCATAGCCGAAACCCCTGGTTCCGCGCGCCGGCCACACCAGGGCCCCATCGACCCGCCCTTCGACGGTTTCGCAATGCCCGTCGGGCCAGCACAGGCACAAGGCGGCAACAAAATGGGCGCTTCGGTCGGATTCATCGGCCAGGGCATCCTGGACACGGGACATGGCGAATGCGAAATCGCGGCTCTCACCGCCCCATCGTGCGGAGTGTATGCCCGGCGCGCCATCCAGGGCCGTCACCACAAGGCCGGAATCATCGGCAAGGGAAGGAAAACCGGAACTTTCAGCCGCTGCGCGGGCTTTCAACTCCGCATTTGCTCGAAAACTGTCTCCGGTTTCTTCGGGCTCCGGCAGGCCAAGCTCCGCCGCAGAGCGCAGTTGAACCCCGTAAGGGGCCAACAACACCGCAAATTCCGCTACTTTACCCTCGTTATGGCTTGCAATCACGAGAGCCGACCCGGAAAAGCGCCTTGTCATGGATGCTCCAACCGATTTATGGTCTTTCGGCGGCTTTAAGCTGATATTCCGTCAGCTCAGAGATGCCTTTTTCCGCCAAAGCCAGCATCGCAGAGAATTCATCGCGCTCAAACGGCGCTGCTTCCGCAGTGGCCTGAATTTCAACGATTCCGCCCGTGCCGGTGATGACAAAATTGGCGTCCGTCTCTGCCGAACTATCTTCCTCGTAGTCAATATCGAGAACGGGGGTTCCGCCAACGATGCCGCAGGAGATCGCGGCAACTGACCCGGTTAGGGGGTCTTTCTTCAGACTGCCGGTAGCCAAAAGGCCGTTTACGGCAATACGAAGCGCGACCCACGACCCGGTTATGGCTGCGGTGCGGGTGCCGCCATCGGCCTGGATCACATCGCAATCAACCCGGATCTGACGTTCGCCAAGAATCTTGAAATCAACAACCGCGCGAAGGGAACGGCCAATCAACCGCTGAATTTCCTGGGTTCGCCCGCTTTGTTTGCCGCGCGCGGCTTCCCGGTCGGTTCTGGTATGGGTTGATCGCGGCAACATGCCGTATTCCGCGGTAACCCAGCCCGTACCCGTATTGCGCAGGAATGGCGGAACCCTCTCCTCCACCGTGGCGTTGCACAGAACATGAGTACTGCCGAACCGGGCCATGCAACTGCCTTCGGCATATTTGGTAAATCCGGGTTCTAGGATGATGTCGCGCATGTCATCGTGCGCACGGCCTGAGGGACGCATGGAATATCCTAAGTTAATGGAACACACTGCCGTATCATGACGGCGGCGCAAAGCTAACGCGCCGGTCACATCAGGTCCAGTATTCTATGGCTGCGCGCCGTTGACGATGGCAGCCACGCTCACTAGGTATATGACGCGTGAAATCGAGGTTGGAATGAACACACCGCCGAAAGGCGCCATAACGGAATTGAACGAACGGTCGCGCGCCGTCTTTCGCGAGATCGTTGATGAATTCCTCCGCAGCGGCGACCCCATTGGCTCGCGAACCCTATCGCACCGTCTGGCAATTCCGGTATCGCCGGCAACCATTCGCAATGTGATGTCGGATCTAGAGCAAATGGGCCTTCTATACGCGCCACACCCGTCGGCGGGCAGGCTCCCAACCGAAGCCGGGCTGCGGCTGTTCGTGGACGGGCTGCTGGAAATAGGCGAACTGACCGAACAAGAACAGCAAAGTATCGAAAGCCAATGCGCCGCTGCGGGGAAAACCCTCAATGAGGCTCTGAACGAAGCAACATCAGCGATCTCGGGACTTGCCGGCTGCGCCGGAATGGTTTTTGCGCCGAAATCGGACCGGCCTTTGAAACATATCGAATTTGTCAATATCGGAGACAACCAGGCCCTGGTGGTGTTGGTCAGCGATGATGGGATCGTCGAAAACCGCATTATCGCGATACCCATGGGAACACCGCCCTCGGCCCTTGTCGAAGCCAGCAATTATTTGAACGCTCGGCTTGTCGGGCGCACCATCGACGACGCCCATGGCATGATCGAGGATGAAATCACCAGCCGGCGCGCGCAGCTCGACGGGCTGACCGCCCAGGTGGTCGAAGCCGGGCTCGCTACCTGGGTTGGCGATACCTCGGAAGGGTCGCTGATCATCAAGGGCCAGGCCAATCTGCTGAACGATATCGCCGCCATGACCGATCTGGAACGGATCAGAAACCTTTTTGAGGCGCTCGAAACCAGGGAAACCATGGCGCGGTTGCTCCAATTGACCGGTTCCGCCGATGGGGTGCAGATTTACATCGGCTCCGACAACACCATGTTTAATCTTGCGGGCTGTTCAATGGTGGTGGCGCCGTTTAAAACCAGCCGCGCCAAAATTGTCGGCGCAATCGGGGTTATCGGGCCAACCCGTATCAACTATGCGCGGATTATTCCGATTGTCGACTATACGGCAAAGGTCATCAGCCGCCTCGTCGGCTAAAAAATTGTGGACAAAGTGATGAGTGAACAGGAAAAAAACCAGGACGAGCCCAGCGAACAGGAGCCCCAGACGCCCCAAACCGATGGCGTATCGCCGGAGGGCGCCACGCCGGAAATGGGCGATAACCCGGTAGCGGAAGAAGAAAACTCCGACCCCGCATCGGAAATCGCGGCCCTCAACGACAAGTTACTACGCACCCTTGCGGAGGGCGAAAACCTGCGCCGCCGCGCCCAGCGCGAACGCGAGGATACCGCCAAATACGCGATAACCAATTTTGCGCGCGAAATCATATCCGTTGCCGATAATTTGCAGCGCGCACTGGCGTCCTTGCCCGAAACCCCGACGGAAGCAGACGATCCCATCACCGCCTTTACAGACGGCGTCAAATTGACGGAACGGGAACTACAATCGATTTTCGAACGTCACGGCATTGAAAAAATCGAGCCGCAGGGCCAAAAATTCGATCATGACCGGCACGAAGCCATGTTTGAAATGCCAACCGCGGACGCGCCCGCCGGCACCGTCGTTCAAGTTTTCGAGGTGGGCTATATGCTGAAAGACCGGCTGTTACGCGCCGCCAAGGTCGCGGTCGCCAAGGCGTTGCCCACGCCCGATGACTCCGAGCGGGTCGACACAAAAGTCTGATTGGAAACCGCCCCGACCGCGACATGACAGCTTTTATCAGTAATCAGGCACAAAATAACGCTGAATCATACACGCTGACTGTTGTACGCGACCGATCGCCTACCCATATATCCGCGGGACAGTGAACGACATCGTTCGAATCCGCATGGCGAATCAGGGGATTCCGTATCAGCGCCAAAACGGGCTGATGGGAATCCGCCACAGTAAATAGAGGGCCAGAAAATGGGCAGAGCAATCGGTATCGATTTGGGAACCACGAATTCCTGTGTCGCCGTCATGGACGGCAGTGACGTCAGGGTCATAGAAAATTCCGAAGGTGTGCGAACCACGCCCTCGATGGTGGCATTTACCGGCGCGGGCGAACGCCTGGTGGGCCAGGCCGCAAAACGACAGGCGGTCACCAACCCGACCAACACGCTGTTCGCGATCAAGCGTCTGATTGGCCGCGCCGCGGACGACCCCACGACCAAAAAAGACCAGGAACTGGTCTCCTATAAAATCATCAAGGCCGATAATGGCGACGCATGGGTGGAATGCGACGGTGAGAAATATTCTCCGAGCCAGATTTCAGCCTTCATTCTTCAGAAAATGAAAGAAACCGCCGAGGCGCATCTGGGCGAGGAAGTGACCGAGGCGGTGATTACCGTACCGGCCTATTTCAACGATTCCCAGCGCCAGGCGACCAAGGACGCCGGCAAGATTGCCGGACTCGACGTGCTGCGCATCATCAATGAGCCCACAGCTGCCGCGCTTGCCTATGGCATGGAGAAAAAAACCGCCGGCACCATCGCGGTTTATGACCTCGGCGGCGGCACGTTCGATATTTCAATCCTGGAAATCGGCGATGGCGTTTTCGAGGTGAAGTCCACCAATGGCGATACGTTTCTCGGCGGCGAAGATTTCGATCAGCGCATCATCGATTATCTCGCTGATGAGTTTAAAAAGGAAAACGACATTGATCTGCGGGGCGATCCGCTTGCGCTTCAGCGCCTGAAGGAAGCTGCTGAAAAAGCAAAGATCGAACTCTCCGGCGCGGCCCAGACGGAGGTCAACCTGCCCTTCATCACGGCCGATCAGGCCGGGCCGAAACATCTCAACATCCGGCTTACCCGCTCCAAGCTGGAAGCCCTTGTTGACGAGCTCGTCGAACGCACCATCGGGCCCTGCAAGGCCGCATTGAAGGACGCCGGTCTGTCGGCCGGAGAAATTGACGAAGTCATTCTGGTCGGCGGCATGACGCGCATGCCCAAGATCGGCGAAACCGTGAAAAACATCTTTGGGCGTGAACCCAATCGCAGCGTCAACCCGGATGAGGTTGTCGCCATCGGCGCGGCCATCCAGGCCGGCGTGCTCAAGGGCGACGTCAAGGACGTGTTGCTGCTCGATGTGACGCCGCTATCGCTTGGCATCGAAACATTGGGTGGCGTGTTTACGCGGCTTATCGATAGAAACACCACGATCCCAACCAAGAAAAGCCAGACATTTTCGACCGCTGAAGATAGTCAGGGCGCGGTGACAATTCGCGTATTCCAGGGCGAGCGCGAAATGGCGGCCGACAATAAGCTTCTCGGTCAGTTCGATTTGGTCGGAATTCCCGCTGCGCCGCGTGGCATTCCGCAAATCGAGGTTACCTTCGATATCGATGCCAATGGAATTGTAAATGTTGGCGCCAAGGACAAGGCGACCGGCAAGGAACAGGCGATCCGAATCCAGGCATCCGGCGGGTTGTCCGATGCGGACATCGATCAGATGATGAAGGATGCCGAAGCCAATGCCGACGAAGACAAAAAGCGCAAGGAGCAGGTCGAGACGCGAAATCAGGCGGATAGCCTGATTTATTCGACCGAGAAAAGTCTTGGTGAGTTCGGCGATAAGGTTCCAGAGGAAGACAAATCCCAGATTGAGGCCGATGTCGCTGCCCTTCGGGAAGTCCTGGCTGGAGAGGATGTCGAAGCGATCACCGCCAAGACCGAGGCGTTGTCACAATCGGCAATGAGGCTGGGCGAAATTATGTACAAGGCGCAACAGGAAGCCGAGGCCGCCGGTGAAGGCACGGCCGATGCGGACGGCGCGTCCGGCCATGACGAATCCGGCGGCGATGGCGCGACGGTCGTGGATGCCGATTTTGAGGAGGTTGACGACGACCGCAAGGACAGCACGGCCTGATAGGCGCCGGAGATTATGAAAATCTGCTGTTCCCAAGCGCCGGCCGGAGAGCCGGCCCAAGGGTTTGTAAGTAGCCTTTCGGGGCGTCAGGCAATCAGGTTCGATTGAGTATGGCCAAGCAGGATTATTACGAAACGCTCGGTGTTGCGCGGGGCGCCGATGCCGACGAGATGAAGCGGGCGTACCGGAAGCTCGCCATGGAATATCATCCTGATCGGAATTCCGGCGATGCCGCGGCTGAACATAAATTCAAGGAAATCAACGAAGCCTATGACATCCTGAAGGATGATCAGAAACGCGCGGCCTATGACCAGTTTGGCCATGCGGCGTTTGAAAATGGCGGTCCCGGCGCCGGTGGCGGGGCCGGTAATTTCACATCCGGTTTTGCCGATATCTTTGATGAAATGTTTGGCGACTTCGTGGGCGGGCGGCAGTCGGGCGGCGCGTCAGCCAGCCGCGGCTCCGATCTGCGCTATAATATGGAAATCAGCCTTGATGAGGCGTTCAAGGGCCGCGAAACCCGCATCAAGGTGCCAACATCCGTTGTTTGCGAAAGCTGCAACGGCAACGGGGCCGAACCGGGAAGTAAGCCGACGGGCTGCCTGGCCTGCCACGGACGCGGCAAGGTGCGAAGTCAGCAGGGGTTCTTTACCATCGAACGCACCTGCGGGACGTGCGGCGGCCTCGGCCAGGTTATCGAAAGCCCTTGCAAGACATGCACGGGCGCGGGGCGGGTACATAAGGAAAAGACCCTTTCGGTCAACATTCCCCAGGGCGTTGAAGACGGCACCCGCATCCGCCTGTCCGGTGAGGGCGAGGCCGGTATGCGCGGCGCACCGGCGGGCGATCTCTATATCTTCATTACCACCAAGCCCCATAAGCTCTTCCAACGCGAGGGCGCAAACATCTTTTGCACGGTGCCTCTGGCAATGACCACCGCTGCCCTGGGTGGGTCGGTTCAAGTGCCGACCATCGATGGCGGCCGGGCCAAGGTAACGATACCGTCGGGGACCCAATCCGCGCACCAGTTCCGGCTGCGGGGTAAGGGAATGACGGGTTTGCACGGCCGCGGCCGCGGCGACATGTATATCGAAATCGTGGTGGAAACCCCGGTCAACCTCACCAAGGGCCAGCAGGAATTGCTCAAGGAATTCGAAAAAGGCGGCGGCAAGGGCGACAAGGCGACCAGCCCCCAGGCCGAAGGCTTTTTCTCCAAGGTCAAGGAACTCTGGGACGATTTGACCGAATAGTGTTTGGGATATTTGTCGCTAACTATTTCATATTTCTACATCAATAGTCTACCGCTTTATGTATGGGATTGCTCCCCATGGACCGAAGGCGTCCGGGCCAACCAATTGCTGGTAGGGAACGTGCTCGGAAAATTTGGTCTCGAAAACGTCACGGCCATTCGGGCGCTTCCCGGAAACGGCGCCAATGTTCCAATCATTGCGCTGACCGGTCGTGCAAGCGACGAGGATAAGGCCAATTATCTCCAAAGCGGCATGAATGACATGGTAAAAAAACCACTCGTGACCGCCGATCTAATCGCAGCCATCGAACGGCAATGCGGCGTGGCCTTCAGCCGCGCCGCGTAATCTGCGGTATAAATTCCGACCAGTTCCATCACGAATCCAGGGCGACCGTGACGCGGAAAGCGCCGTCGCTTCCCTCGGTTTCAATGACAATGCCATTGCCTGTTATGTTTATAATGGGCGCTGAAGGCGCGGCTGACTCTGTTGGGGAAATTTGACATGGCGGATCTCAAGATTGGCGTGATGGGGGCGGGGGGCCGCATGGGTGGCGCGGTTTTGCGTCAGGTCATGGAAACCGACGGCTGTGTGGCTATCGCGGCCTGCGATATGCCGGGCAGTCCGGCCATCGGGCGGGATGCCGGCGAACTCGCGGGTATCGGCGCGACCGGCGTGATTATTGGCGACGATGCGGCTTCCATGTTCGCCCAGGTCGATGCGGTGATCGAGTTTACCCTGCCCGACGCCACCATTGAGCATGCCAGAATAGCGGCCGATACGGGACGGGTGCATGTCATTGGCACCACCGGTCTCGATGCGGCGGGCGAGGCGATCCTCCGCGAGGCCGGCGCCGGTGCAACGATTGTCCACGCGCCCAATATGAGCAAGCCGGTCAATATATTGTTTGCACTGACCCGCCAGGCGGCGGCCATGCTGGACGACAGGTTCGATATCGAAATCCTGGAAATGCACCATAAGCACAAGGTGGATGCGCCCTCCGGAACCGCCTTGGGTCTGGGCCGCGCCGCCGCCGCCGGCCGTGGCGTCGACCTGGCCGAGGTTTCCCAAATGACCCGCGAAGGCCGTACCGGTCCCCGCAAGCAGGGCGATATCGGTTTTGCGACGCTTCGCGGCGGTGACGTGACCGGCGATCATTCGGTGATCTTCGCGATCGAGGGCGAAAGGCTTGAGCTCACCCATAAAGCCTCCTCGCGGCAGATCTTTGCTCGCGGGGCGGTCGACGCGGCGCTTTGGGCGCGCGACCGGCCGGCCGGATTTTACACCATGTTCGATGTGTTGGGATTGCCGTCCGAATAGAGCGATTTTCACCTAAGTGAATCTTGCGCCGCTTCCCATCCGATCATCGCCCGCTTGCGGGCGCTGCCCCAACGGTAATCGGTTTCGAAACCGCCCGTGGCGCGGATCACCCGATGGCACGGAATTAGCCAGGCCACCGGGTTGTCGGCCAGGGCGCTGCCGATCGCGCGGGCCGCCCGCGGCTTGCCCATCGCGCGCCCGATTCCCCCATAGCTCGATAGTCGGCCCATGGGCACTGAAAGCAAAGCCTTCCACACCTGAATCTGGAAATTGGTGCCTTTTAACCAGACCCTTACCGGGTCGCGTGCGCTCTTGGTTTTGGGCGCGAAGGCCTGTTTCGCCAGATCGCCGGTAAAGTCCGGATCATGAATAAAATTTCCACCCGGCCAGTGCGTCTGAAGGCCCGCTAGCCGGCCATCACGTTCTTCCCCGGTGTCGCCCACAAAGGTCAGCGAACAGATTCCCCGATCAGTCGCGGCCAGCAGAAATGCGCCGAACGGACCATCGTGGAAGCCATAGCGGAAATCCAAACCGGCCCCCATGGTCTTGTATTCACCGGGCGAAACGGCTTCGTAATCAACGAACAAATCATGGAGCCGGCTGGGCCCGCTCAAGCCCGCCTCCAGCGCCGCGTCCAACACGGGCTCAGTCCGGTCAAGCGACGTCTTGGCGTATTCGACGGTCAGGTAACGGACAAATTGTTTCGGGCTGATCCCGGCCCAGCGGGTGAACAGGCGCTGGAAATGGTATGGGCTTAGCCCGGTTTCCGCGGCGATCCGGTCCAGTGTCGGCTGGTCACGGTAATGCGCTTCAATGTACCGGATGGCCTTTTCGACCCGGGCGTAATCGCGTGACTGGTTCTGCGGTTCCATTCACAAACCATAATCGCGCGGCCGGGGTCGCCGCCACCCGAATCTTGCGGTTGCTGTTTCATTCGGTCGGAAAGGGCTCTGGTCAGACGGCCTGCTGATGACGGGGGGCGCGCAGCTTGTCGAGTTCCGCGCGCAGGTTATCGGCCAAATCGATTCTTTCGCTCGGCGTCAGGAACTCGCCGATGATCACGGATTTTCCATGGGACGATAAAATAAGCCGGCTATCGCCATCTTCAATTACGACCCGCAGCCAATAGGGCTGGAACTGCCAGCTCGACACCTGTCCGTTGGGCTGCGTCCTCTCCACAAGAAGCATGTTCTCGGTAAGTTTCACCGATTCATGGATTTTGGCGCTATGGAAATTAACCTTGAATGCCACATAGATCAGAACGGCGTCGAGCCCGATAAATCCAAATACCGGCCATGCGCCAATCATGACAAAGGCGATTCCCGCAATGAAACTCACCATTACCACGGCTGAAATGAGCACCAGAAACCCGCGCGGGCTCAGGCTTCTATGGGGCTCCAGGATTGCTTCAAACAGCGCCGGGTTGTCATTCTGCGGATTAGCCTGCATTTTATATGAACCATTGTTCTTTTTCATAATGCCCACATGCTAGGCCGATAGATAAAAAACGCCAAGCATTCTCCGCTTTTTGGTTAATGCGCCGGAGCGGAACACGAGCGCATATTGGAACGCTTTATGCTCCGGTGAATTGGCGATAGTGTATGTCCATGTGCGCAATGATGAAAAAAGATGCGGTGGAGAATTTCTATCACCGTCTTGCCGAAGCGGATCCTGAACCGAAGGGCGAACTGGATTACAGGAATGTTTACACCCTGCTGGTGGCGGTGGTGCTGTCGGCGCAGGCGACCGATATCGGCGTCAACAAGGCGACCGGGCCGCTGTTCAAGATCGCCGACACGCCGGAAAAAATGATTGCTCTCGGCGAAGCCGGGGTGCGCGACCACATCAAGACCATCGGCCTATACCGCAACAAGGCGAAGAATGTTATCAGGCTCAGCGAAATGCTCATCGCCGAATATGGCGGCGAAGTGCCGCGCGACCGGGATGCGCTGGTGACGCTTCCCGGCGTCGGCCGCAAGACCGCCAACGTCGTTCTCAACATCGCCTTCGGCGAACCAACGATCGCCGTTGATACCCATATATTCCGGATCTCGAACCGCACGGGGCTCGCGCCGGGCAAGAATGTTGATGTGGTCGAACGCAAACTCGAAAAACGGACTCCGGAAAAATGGAAACTCCACGCCCATCACTGGCTGATCCTGCATGGGCGCTATGTCTGCAAGGCGCGAAAACCGGAATGCTGGCGCTGTATCGTCAGTGAATTCTGCGGCTTCAAGGCGAAGACGGAAGCGTAATTTCTTCAACCGGCTTTCGATGGGCGCCGCGCGATCAGCAGGGCGCGCAGGCAGCTCCGGGTCGACATGTTGGATTTTGACAGGCTGCGCGTTTCAAAATGGCGCACGGTTGATCCCGTTTTCTTTCCTGCAGCCACGTATAGAAACAAATCAAGAATACAGTCTTCGTCGCGATAGCGCCAAAGCTGCGCAGGCGGGTCGCGGCGCATAAAGCGCGGCGCGCCCAAAAGCCGGGTCAGGGATTTGACATCAAGCCCAAGCAGCTGCCCTGGATCGTCGTCGATCTTGACGGCGACATGGGCGATGGGGGCATCGGGTTCGGTCGTTTGTTCCGGGGCCCCGCCGTCCGTCCTGGAGTCGCCCGGCCTGGAAGGGACGGCGCTCTCCCCCACCGGAATATCTTCTTCGGTCATCACCGGCGTGCAGCCAACAAGAATTGCGGCGCACAGACCCGCCGCAATTGGCAAATTGACGATGCGTCTCACGATGCGTCTCACGATGCATCTCAAGGAGCGCCTCACGAGGCCTGTCACGGGAAACAAACGGATTTTCGCGCCGCCAGTTGCTTATTCGGCCGGTATGTCTGCGACCATTTGTGTCGGCGCATTTCGCGCTTCACCCGGGCCATAGGCCTGGACATCGCCGGTGATCTCTCCGCCGCGTTCAATTTCAAGCTGGCCGAAGCGGACTTTCCCGGTAATCCGGCCGGTCGCGCGCACCACCAATAATTCGCGCGCCGTAATCGACCCGTCGAACGTACCGCTGATTTCCGCGGTTTCGATTTCGGCCGTTCCCTTGAACGATCCGCCCTCGGCAATTTCGATAACGCGGCAATCGCTGATATTGGCCTCCACATGGCCTTCGACCACCAGCGTGTCACAGGATTTTATTTCCCCGTTCAGCGCAATATCGCGCCCGACGATCAGTTTCTTGCCTTCGTCGTTTCCGTTTCTCATGGTGCGTCGCCCCGCTAAATCGTGCATATCCTGTGTGCGGCGCGATATTTCCGGCCGGCTGACGGCCAGCCTTGCCGATCGCGTCGCGTCCTGTGTTGGTTTATTTGGAAGTATGGGGACCACCGGTTCGGTCGTGCCTTCGCCGGATTTTTCCATCTCATTCCTGTTTCGGCCTAGCATTTGCCATGTCCCTTCTTGTCTTGTTATTTACGAAGCCGTATCGCGGCTTCTGAGTCCCTCGAATAGATGCACCATGAACGCAACCGCGACCACGGGCATCATCCAGCTGACAATCGGAATACTCAACAGGACGGTAATCACGACCCCCCCGATGAATATGCGTCCCTTGCGTTGCTTGCGTAAAATCCGCGCTTCGCCCACTCCCATACGGCGAAACGCCACAAGCTCGAAATACTCCCGCCCCAGAAGATAGCCGTTCAGGAAATAGAAGACAAAGAGATTCAGGATCGGGATCAAATACAGCGGCAGCGCCAGCAAATTCAATATCACTGAAATCAGCACCAGCCGGATCACGTTCACCAGCGTTTCGGCAATCGGCTGGTTGCGTCCCGGCGGCCGCCCAGGGTAATGCCGCGCCTCGACCGCACGCACGATCGGTTCAAGAAACAGCGACACGATCACCAGCGCGATGCCCGGAAACAGCAACATGCCGACAACAAGGGCGGCCGCGCCGCCCAGGGTTTCGACGATCCAGTCGAGCCATCCGATCCCGAACACGCTCAAGCCGTCGAGCATCCACGACGCGCCGTAGACAAGGGCCGCGAACAGGGCAACCGACAGAAAAAACGACCCGAACACAACGCGCCGGAATGTCCGGTCGGGAAGCTGGCCGAGGGCCTTGAGCAAAGCCTGGATCATCGCGGTCTCCTGTTGCCGGTGTTGTTTATCCGTGGATGGCGTTCGCCGCAAGGCGTGAGCGGATATCCACGGCGTGACGTGGAAATGGGCAAACCCGGACCGCTTTCAGGCGGTCTTTCTTTATGCCTGATAAGGCCCGTTATCATGCATACTGGCGTTGCGGCAATTCTATTTCCGTTTGCCAAGCCCACTTTCTATCCATTGACAGATGGAACATTATCCTGCCGACAGGGGGTCCAGGCGTGAAGGTTTATCCATGATCCGTAATTTTCGCATGGCGTCGGGCGTTGTTCTGATGGTCTATGTGATCTCGCACCTGATGAACCATTCGCTCGGCCTGGTGTCACTGGAATTGCTTGAAGATGGGCGGCTCTGGTTTCTCGCTGTCTGGCGCAGTCCGGTTGGATTCTCGATTCTCTACGGATCCCTTGCCGTCCATCTCGGCCTTTCCCTGTGGGGCGTTTACGTCCGGCGAAAAATGGCCCTGACTTCCAGCGAGGCGGTGCAGCATTTTCTTGGGATGGCAATCCCGATCCTTTTGATCGGGCATGTGGTGGGGACGCACGGCGCGGTGTCCATGGCCGGAACCGATGATACCTATACCTATGTCCTGCTGAGTCTTTGGAAGTACGATACAAGCCTGCTTTACTGGCAGTTGCCGGGTCTGTTTGCGGCCTGGATTCATGGCTGTCTGGGGCTGCATTTCTGGCTTCGGCTCAAGCCGGCCTATCGCCGCATGTTGCCGTATCTCTATGGCGCGTCGCTGATTATCCCGCTTCTGGCGTTGCTCGGCTTTTGGCAGGCGGGGCGGGACGTCTTGGCCTTGGCGGAAAACCCGGCCTGGCTTGAAAATATGTCGGCGCTGAACTATCGGCCAAGCCAGGAAGTATTCGCCCAGCTGACAATCAACAAGTATATAGCGCAGGGGGTGTTTCTGGGGTTGGTCGCGCTGACCATGCTGGCGAGGGGGCTGCGTGCGCTCATCGAACGCTGCCGGGGCACGGTTCGCGTGACCTATCCCGACGGCCGCACGGTTGCCGCCGCGCAAGGCGCATCGATTCTGGAATTCAGCCGAATCGGAGGCATCCCCCATGCGTCGATCTGCGGCGGGCGCGGGCGCTGTTCGACGTGCCGGGTCCGGGTGCGGGCCGGAACGGACTCCGAAGCGCTGCCGCCGCCGAGCCCGATGGAGCAGCGGGTGCTGGAACGGGTCGGCGCGCCCGACAATGTGCGTCTCGCATGTCAGGCCCGTCCCGCATCGGACGTTTCCGTGACGCCCCTGTTGCCACCCAACGCCACCACGCGGGATGCGCACCCCCGGTCACCGATGCTGGCCGGACAGGAGCGTGAGATCGTTGTGCTGTTTTCAGACATCCGATCGTTTACGGAATTTTCTGAAAACAAGCTGCCCTATGACGTGGTCTTTGTCCTCAACCGATATTTCCAGAGCATGGGCGAGGCTGTCGAGAATGCGGGCGGACATCTCGACAAGTTCATCGGCGATGGGGTGATGGCGCTGTTTGGACTCGAAACCGGCCCGGAGGAAGCCTGCCGGCAAGCCATTATCGCAGCCAGAAACATGTCACTCGGTTTGGCGGAGCTGAATAGCGCCCTGTCGAGCGATCTGGACGAACCGATCAGGATCGGAATCGGTTTACATGTGGGCAGCGCCATCGTCGGTGAAATCGGCTACGGTCAGGCATCCAGCGTGACCGCCATCGGCGATACGGTGAACACGGCCAGCCGCCTGGAAGCCGTGTCGAAGGACTTCAGCGCCGAACTGGTCGTGTCGGAAGATCTCGTCGTGAAAGCCGGGCTCACTTTGGGGGAATTTCCTCAGCATGAAGTCGAATTGCGCGGCCGTAGCGCGACCGTCCCGGTTCGCGTTATCGACCGCGCCGGCGATTTGCCTGAAATCTAAAGTCGGCTGGCCCCACGGCGTGATAAGGAAGATCTGGTTATCAACGCGCTTAATTATTCGCTGTGAATGCTGTGAATCGCTATTTCAGCCTGATTCCCGTTCGTCCGACAAAGCCTTCCAGTTTTATATTGATGGTCGAGATGTGATAGCGTGCAGCCATGAAGAAATGGCTTCGGTATATTGCTCTATTGCCGCTACTGCTGCTGATCGGTCCGCTGTCAATGGCGGCGGGCGGCGAGGACATTAATTTGAAAGCTGACTGGCGCACGGCGAGCCGAGACAGCGCGGGGATCGCGCCCCGCGCGGCGGATACGCCGGAAGCGGTGGCGCAGATATATGCCGCGCGCGCCTTCGGGTGGCGCGGCGCGGTCGCGATCCACACCTGGATCGCGGTGAAACCAGCCAGCGCCGCGTCCTACACGACATATGAAGTCATCGGCTGGTACGCCATGCGCGGCGGCAGCGCGCTTTATGTTCGCGACGGCGCGCCTGACCGGCGCTGGTTCGGTTCCACGCCGAAAATCCTCGTCGATCTGCGTGGCGACAAGGCCGAACGGGCCATTGCCGGCGTCAAGGCGGCGGTCGCCAGCTATCCTTATAAGAACGAATATCGCACCTGGCCCGGCCCCAACAGCAACACATTTACGGCTCATGTGGCGCGCAACGTGCCGGAATTCAGCGTCGACCTGCCGCCCACGGCGATCGGCAAGGATTACATAGCCGGCGGCGCGCCGTTTGCCCGCGCACCCAGCGCCACGGGTTTCCAGCTTTCTTTTTTCGGACTGGCCGGTGTCATTGTGGCGGCGGAAGAAGGCCTTGAATTCAACCTGCTGGGGCTCAATTTCGGCATCGACCCCGGTGATCTGGCCCTGCGTCTGCCGGGTATCGGCAAGATCGGGTTTTAAACGCCCAGGCGCGTCACGCCCCCAGGCGCGTCACTCCATGGCGCCGGGCAGATAGATCGATATGGCCGGGAACGCCACCCGCAGAACGACGATAACGGCTCGCGGACGACTCATTGCCGTCGGGATTGGTTATATCCGGCAATTAATTTTAAAAAACTTCATTTAATTCGCAAAAAACGATCTTATATGAAAATCCAAAGGATATAGGCGTGTATTTCGAGAAGATTGATATGACCAAAAGGGTTCTGCAAGCGGACGCGGGGGCTTCGGACGCCGGGGTTTTCTTGGTCGATTTCGGCGCGGTTTCCGCCCCATCCCCGGTGGGCATGGGGTCCATCGTCGTTTTGCGCGGGGGTGGTCCCCGTGGGTCTTCATCCGCGCTCTATCCGCGATCTTTGGAGCAGACCTCGTGGAAAAGCTTGGTTCTTTGGGCCCCATGCGTATACTGCCGCGCTTTTACGCCGCCGGGTCGTTCACGGCGGAACCGAATAGGAGAAATCGATGACTGATACGTCTCTGGACGTGGTGGGTGTGGGTAACGCCATTGTGGATGTGCTGACTCAGGCCGACGACGCCCAGCTGGAACAGTTGGGTCTGGCCAAGGGCGCCATGACGTTGATCGACACGGACCGTGCCCAGGAACTTTATGGCCTGATGGGCGCGGGCATCGAGGTTTCCGGCGGATCGGCGGCCAATACGCTCGCCGGCATCGCCTCTCTCGGCGGCAAGGGCGCCTATATCGGCAAGGTGCGCGACGACCAGCTGGGCGATGTCTTCAACCATGATATCCGCGCCGCCGGCGTCGATTACCGCTCGCGCGCCGTCACCAGCGGCCCGCCCACCGCGCGCTGCCTGATTTTCGTAACCCCAGATGCCCAGCGCACCATGCAGACCTTTCTGGGTGTCAGCGTCGATCTCGGCCCCGACGACATCGATCCCGAAGCCATCGGCCAGGCTTCCATTACCTACCTGGAAGGCTATTTGTTCGATAAGGAAGAAGCCAAGGCGGCTTTCGTCAAGGCGGCCGAGATCGCCCATGCCGCCGGCCGGAAAGTCGCCCTGTCCCTGTCCGATCCGTTCTGTGTCGACCGCCATCGTGCGGCCTTTTTGCATCTGGTTGAGGGGCATATCGATATTTTGTTCGCCAATGAGGCCGAAATTACCTCGCTTTATGAGGTCGAGGATTTCGACGCCGCCGTGGCCAGGGTCCGGGGCCATTGCGAGATTGCCGCTCTGACCCGGGGCGCGGACGGATCGGTCATCGTCACAGCCGATGAATTCATCGAAATTGCCGCCGAACCGGTCGAAAAAGTGCTCGATACCACGGGCGCGGGCGATCTGTTCGCCGCCGGTGTGCTCTATGGCATAACCCAGGGCTACGAGCTGGCCGTATGCGGTAAAATCGGCAGTATCGCCTCGGCGGAGATCATCAGTCACTACGGTGCGCGCCCTGAATCGCCGCTCGCGCCATTAATTGCTGCAAAACTAAAATAAGTACCTATATGAAATAATTATCAGGTCCCGCCACTCCCGGCCGGGGCGCAAGGACGCGTGTCATGAGTCTAAATCTGCGTAATATCGCCATTATCGCCCATGTTGACCACGGCAAGACAACATTGGTCGACTGCCTTTTCCGCCAGTCCGGCATGCTGCGCGACAATCAGCGCGTCGCCGAACGGGTGATGGATTCCAACGATCAGGAACGGGAACGGGGCATCACCATTCTCGCCAAATGCACCTCGGTGCCGTGGGGCGATCATCAGATCAACATCGTCGACACCCCCGGCCATGCGGATTTCGGGGGAGAGGTCGAACGCATCCTGTCCATGGTTGACGGCGTGCTGTTGCTGGTTGATGCCGCCGAAGGCCCCATGCCGCAGACCAAATTCGTGCTGACCAAGGCGCTGGCCCTTGGCCTGCGGCCCATTGTGGTGATCAACAAGGCCGACCGTCCCGACGCCCGGCCCTATGAAGTCCAGGAAGAAGTCTTCGATCTGTTTTCCATCCTCGACGCATCCAGCGAACAGCTCGATTTTCCGACCCTGTTTGCGTCCGCCAAGGAAGGCTGGGCCGCCGCCGAACCCGAAGGTCCGCGCGAAAACCTGTCCCCCCTGTTCGATCTGATCCTCGATTATGTGCCCGCCCCGACGGCGGATCAGGATGCGCCCTTCTCCATGCTGGTCAGCCTGCTGGATTATGACACCTATCTTGGCCGCATTCTGACCGGTCGGGTGATGTCGGGCACCGCCAGGGTCAATACGCCGGTTCACGCGATCAATCACGACGGCAAGCGGGTCGAATTTGGCCGCATGAACAAAATTCTGGCCTTCCGGGGCATCGAACGCGTCCCGGTCGACTCGGCCCAGGCAGGCGATATCATCGCCGTTGCCGGACTCAAGGACGCGTCCGTCGCCGACACCATCGCCGATCCGGAAGTCACCGTGCCGCTGGATTCCCTGCCGGTGGATCCGCCCACCCTGGCCATGACGTTCTCGATCAATGATTCGCCCTATGCCGGCCAGGACGGCGACAAGGTGACCTCCCGCGTAATCGGCAACAGGCTGTTGCGCGAAGCCGAAGGCAATGTGGCTATTTCCGTGGTCGAAACCGCCGAAGGCGACGCCTATGAAGTCAGCGGCCGCGGCGAATTGCAGCTCGGCGTGCTGATCGAAAACCTGCGCCGGGAAGGGTTCGAGCTTTCCGTGTCGCGTCCCCGCGTGCTGTTCCACACCGACCCGGTCACCGGCCGTCGCCAGGAACCCCTCGAGGAAGTGCTGGTCGACGTGGATGATGAATTCGTCGGCGTGGTGGTTGAGGAATTCGGCCGCCGCAAGGGCGAAATGACCGACATGCGCCCGTCGGGCGGCGGCAAGACGCGGCTGACTTTCATGACGCCGTCACGGGGACTGATCGGTTATCACGGCGATTTCCTCAACGACACGCGCGGCACGGGGATCATGA
>CALGIA010000534.1 GCA_937916005.1 uncultured Rhodospirillaceae bacterium | reverse complement strand
AATCTTGGTCACATTCGCGTCACCGACCGTCCGCTCGAAACCGATCGCTTCCCGCTCGGCTTCAAGCAGGGCGGTCGCCCGTTCAAGATCGGATTGCGGCACCGTAAACGTCAGATCCGTCGCCCGACCGTCTTCAGAGACATTCTGCACGATCATGTCGACATTGATGCTGGCATCCGCCAGCGGGCCGAATATGGTCGCCGCGACTCCGGGCTTGTCCGGCACACGCACAAGAGTAATCTTGGCCTCGTCCGAACTATAAGCGATGCCACTGACGATTTGCTGTTCCACGATCTCTTCCTCATTCACCACCAGGGTTCCGGGGGAATCGTTAAAGCTTGAACGCACCTGCAATCTCACCCCGTGGTTCATCGCCATCTCGACGGACCGGGTGTGCAGAACCTTGGCGCCCAGAGACGCCATTTCCAGCATCTCTTCATAGGTGATTTTATCCAGCTTGCGCGCGTTTGTAACGATGCGAGGATCGCTGGTGTATATGCCCTCGACATCGGTAAAAATATCACATCTATCCGCGCGCAAAACAGCCGCCAGCGCTACGGCAGAGGTGTCGGAGCCCCCACGGCCCAGCGTGGTGATGCGATTATCGGGGCCGATGCCCTGGAACCCGGCAATCACCGGAACCTGGCCTTCATCCATTCGGCGCGACAATTCTTCGGCCTCAATGTTCTCTATCCGGGCCCGCCCATGAACATTGTTTGTCTGGATTGGCACCTGCCAGCCGAGCCAGGAGCGCGCATTGACCCCGATTTGCTGCAGAGCGAGCGCCATCAAACCAATGGTGACCTGTTCTCCGCTGGAAACCACAACGTCATATTCGCGCGCATCATGAATTGCGGAAATTTCCCGTGTCCATTCGACCAGTTGGTTGGTCGCGCCGGCCATGGCGGAAAGAACCACGGCAACCTGATTGCCGTCGTCAATTTCGGCCTTCACCCGCTGGGCGGAGGATTTTATCCGTTCTATATCGGCGACCGAGGTACCGCCGAATTTCTGCACGAGCCGCGCCATGGGACAGTCCCCAAACGAGCCTTGCATCCACCGATATATCAGTGTGCAGCCGGCCAAAAATGGGTAAATTTTACAGTGCCTTGGCCGACAAAAAGTGTTTTCGCGACAGAGGCGGGCGCATACATATACTCTAAGCCGAGCCGAAGCAAGACGATGGAAGGATCAATTCGAATGGCGGAACCTGTTTCGGGAACCGGATTTAGCAGGCAACTCCCGGTCGAAACCAATGCAGACCCAGACGAAGTCGCCCGATTTTCGGCCTTGGCGGACGAATGGTGGGATCCGGACGGCAGCTTCAAACCGCTGCACAGGCTTAACCCGGCAAGACTCGGCTTCATACGGGACCAATTGGCGCGCCGGTTCGGTCGCGACATCGCCACCCGGCAACCGTTTGACGGGCTTACCATACTCGATATCGGATGTGGCGGCGGGCTGGTTTGCGAGCCGCTGTCTCGGCTCGGCGCCAAAGTGACCGGTATTGACGCGTCGGAACGCAATATCGGCACGGCCCGCACCCACGCCGAGGATATGGGGCTCCATATAGAATACCGCCACATGACGGCGGAAAACCTGGTTGAACAGGACGCGCAATTTGATTGTGTGCTGTCGCTCGAAGTCATCGAGCATGTCCCCGACATCAACCGATTTCTCGCAAGCTGTGGGGCGCTGGTAAAGCCCGGTGGCGCGCTCATTCTATCCACCCTGAACCGGACGGCGAAATCGTTCCTGTTCGGGAAAGTGGCGGCGGAATATGTTCTCGGCTGGGTCCCCCGCGGCACCCATCAATGGAAGCGCTTTGTACGGCCATCGGAGATTTCGGCTGGGTTACGGGGATCCAAACTCCGCATTTCCGACATTTCGGGACTTTCCTATGACCTGAAATTCGGCGAATGGTCCGTCGGACGGGATGTTTCAGTGAATTATATGGTCTTTGCGGAGAAAAATGAGTAGATCAGCCGGGAAACATCCGTAATCAAGCGTCTTCGCGCGGCGCCCAGGGGATTTTCTGGAATTCGACGCCTTCGTCCGACAGGGAAGAAGCCTCGTCATTGGTGGCCTCGCCGTAAATCCCACGGCTCTCCGCCTCTCCGTAATGAATTTTACGCGCCTCTTCGGCGAACTTTTCGCCGACATAGTCACAATTATCTTCGACTTGACGCCGCATTGCATTCATTGCGGTGACATAACGTCCAACATGTTCCCGGGCGCGGTCACGGTCGTCGTTTTTGCTCTTGCCAAGCCGGGGCGCCATCAGGGCCTTTTCCACCTTCGTGGAGCCGCATACCGGGCATGACACACCGCCAGCTTCGACCTGTTCGTCATAGGTCTCACTGTCCTTGAACCACGCTTCAAACACGTGCTCATGAAAACATCTGATATCATACACAATCATGGCGTAACTA
>CALGIA010000533.1 GCA_937916005.1 uncultured Rhodospirillaceae bacterium | reverse complement strand
TCTGGTGACCCTGTTTGATCGCGAAACCGGTATCGGCGGCCCGCTTTTTTACGGCTCCATTCTGCTCGTCGCCCTGTGGGAAGCGATACGGCCCCGTCGTGCGCCGGTCAGTTCCACCACGACCCGCTGGATTAATAATATCGCCCTGGCGGTATTCAATATCCTGTTCTCTCGATGGACCATCGGCTTTGTGACCCTTCAGGCTGCGATCATTGCACAGCAAAACGGCTGGGGAATTTTGAATCTTGCTGTACTGCCCTGGTGGCTGGCGCTCGGGATCGGAATCCTGTGGGCTGATTTTGTGTCCTATGTAATTCACCGCTTGAAACATTCCAACGCCGTGCTGTGGCGAATTCACCGGGTTCATCACAGCGACCCGGACATGGATTTTACCACGTCCCATCGTCATCATCCGTTCGAAATGCTGGTGACGGTTCCCCTGACCGCGATGCCTGTTATCGCCATGGGAGCGCCGCCGCTGGCGTTGCTGATGTGGTGGGGCGTTACCGGTTTCGTGGCAGTTTTGCAGCACGGCAATGTCGGGATTCCCGACGGGCTGGATCGTGCGTTGCGCCGTGTCGCCGTCACTCCCGCGATGCATCTGGTGCATCATTCCAGCCATCAGCCGGAAACAGACAGCAATTATGGACAGCTGTTTCCGTGGTGGGACCGCGCACTCGGCACCTATTGCGATGCCCCCGACGGCGGTTATAACGCTTTGATCATCGGGCTCGTGGAATTCGGCGAGCCAAGGGATCAATTTCTTGACCGTCTGATGATGCAGCCTTTCGTTACCGGCCAGCTCCGGGACTGCGCGCAAAAGACGACTCAGCAATCCCTGTCTTCCACGACCCCATAACGTCGCATGGCTTGCGCGGTAGCGTGGTCGCCGGCTGACGAACTGTTCGCCAGTGCCTCGGGATCATCTTCCGTGAAACGGGGCGGTATATACATCTTTCTCATCCAGCTCGATTTGAATAATCTAACCGCCAGTCTAACTCAGATACCTGGAGACCGCCTCTTGGATGACGACCGCCTTCCGAGCCATGTCTGGATCATGGCCCAGATCCGTCGCAGCAATGCGGACGGCATCCCGGCAATGGTGGTGCGCAAGGGCGAAGCCCAGACCGGAACCATGGTGCTGAAAATAAACCAGTTCGAAACCGGCTGCCGGGTGCTGTCTCAGGCCCGCGACCTTGACGGTGTGCTCGGCTGGATGGCTGCATTCGACGGCAAGCTCGTGGACGAAGCCGAAGCGGATTCATATATCGAGCGCGCCATGTCCCGCGACCCGGACACCTGGGTTGTGGAGATCGAGGATCGCGAGGGGCGCAACCCATTTGAAGGCAAGGTGTTTTAGGGCCGCGTCCGGTGATAGGTTGGTTTCGTTGAGCAGGGGCGAGCAGGGGAAGGAGCAAAATATGGAGTCGGAAACGGGCTTGAGCGGGGCGGCCATCATCGCGGCCATCAAGCGGGCCGGCGTCACCCATGTGGCGGCATTGCCGGATATCACCACCAGCGCGGGGCTCTTATGGCCGCTCTCCAGGGACCGGGATCTTGAGCTCATTCGTTTGTGCAAGGAAGATGAGGGCGTCTCGGTCTGTGCCGGCCTGTCCTATTGCGACCGACGCGCTGTGCTGGTGATCCAGCAAACCGGATTTTTCGATTCCATCAATGCGATCCGCGCCATTGCCGTCGAATATAGCCAGCCCATCTGCATGATCATCGGATTGCTTGGCAAGGAGCCGGACAAGGCGCCAGCGGAGTCGTCCCGCTACGGGGTTCGCATCGTTGAGCCGATTCTGGACGCCATGGGGATCGATCATTTCTGCATGGAAACCACGGTGGATGTGGCGCGCCTGCCGGAAGCGATCAATCGCGCCTATGAAACTTCGCGCCCGCTGGCGGCGCTGGTCGGACGGAGTGTGGATCCATGATGCGCCGCGATGAATGTTTCAAAAAAATCGCCGAGCTGCGCGGTGACGCCATCGTGGTGTCGAGCTATTCCTCGGCCTTTGAATGGCGGGCCGTTGATCCCAATCCGCTCAACTATGTCAGCGTCGGGGTCATGGGCCAGGCGCCGTCCCACGCTCTGGGGCTCGCCATTGGCCTGCCCGATGAAAAAATCATCGTGCTGGATGGTGACGGCGCCTTGCTGATGAATTTGCAGTGCCTGGTGACAATCGCCGAGGCCGCGCCGAAAAACATCCTCCACTTCGTGAGCGAGAACGGCTGTTACGAAGCCAATGGCAGCCACCCTATCCCGGGCAAGGGTAAAATAGATTTTGCCGGGATGGCGCGGTCCGCCGGTTACGCCCATGTGTTCGAATTCGACGGCATGAACCAGTTCAGCGCCGAACTGCCCAGGGTGATGGCGCTGGAAGGTCCGGTTTTCGTGACGCTGAAAATCGAGGCCGCCGGCGAGCTGGAGCTCGATTACCCTTATACCCACGGCGCCCAGGCGCGCGAGGATTTCAGACAGGCTGTCAAGCCCCTGATCGCCAAGCGTGACGCCGCCGTTTGATCGGAAAATGATCTAGATTTATTTCGCCTCGCGGCTGATGGCCGTGCGGGGCGGGCGGGCGTCCGGGTCCATGATCACATCGATGACGCAGGGCATGCCGGTCGCCAGCGCCTCGGTCAGGGCGGCGTCGAAATCACCGGGCTGATCGACCCGGAAACCCCGGCAGCCGAACAGATCGGCCAGCTTGGCGAAATCCGGGTTGCCGTGATCGATCCCGGTGACCGGCCCCCAGGCCTCAACCCGCTTGAATTGCGAGCCGAGCCGGAAATTGTTGAACACCACCATCACCACGGCGAGGTTTTCCCGGACCATGGTTTCCAGATCGCCGATCTGAAGCATCAAATCTCCGTCGCCGACGCAACCGATCACCGTTTGATCCGGGCGCGCCAGCTTGGCCCCCAGCGCAAGACCCAGCGCACAGCCCATGGCGCCAAGCCGCGACGATACAAGATGGGCGCCGGGGGCATCGACCCGCGCCATATAGCCATAAAAGCCATGATCGCCCGCGCCGTGTGTGAAAATCGTATCGGCGGGAAGCGCGCAGAGGGATTTCACCACTTCCTGAGGCTGAATCTTGCCATTGCCGGGGGTGGCTTCAAACCAGGCCTCCTGCCATTCGTCGATCTGATCGGCGCGGGCGGCGGCCCATTCCCGTCGCGCGTCGGGCACGGTCAGATCGGCGTCGTCGAGCGCGGCATTGAGTGTTTCCGTAAAGGCGCGCGCATCGGACACGATCCCGAGTTCGATAACATGATCGCGCCCGATGGTTGCTCCGTCGATGTCGACTTGTATAATTTTTACGCCGGCCGGCAATAGTTCGGTGCGGGCAAGCTGCAAATCCGATAGCCGCGAGCCGATGGCGAGAATGAGATCGGATTCGAGAATGGCTTGGCCGACCGGCTCATAACCAACGATTCCTGATGGTCCCAGCACCAGGGGATGGGTTTCAGGCGCGATGCCGCGCGAGGTTGGCGTGTTGATCACCGGGCAGTGGAGGGATCGCGCCAGCCGCATGATCTGCTCCCCCGCGCCGGAATAATTGGCTCCGCCGCCGATCAGGATCACGGGCCGTTCCGCGGTGCGCAACAACTCGACGACCCGGGTGACGGCGTCCGGTTCGGGCCAGGATCTCAGAAGCGGCGCGGCCATGGAGACTGTCTCGGGCAGCGCGTCATCTTCCAGATCCTCGATCGATAGATCGATCGGAAAATCCAGCTGCGCCACGCCGGGGCGGCCGGTAACGGATTCGCGCAATGCCTGGCGGACCGCCGCCACGGCCTGATCCGGACGTTCCACCCGCTTTTGCCACTTGGCCACGCCTTCGAGGGGTTTGAGAACATCCATGGTCTGCCACCAGCCGTTTTCCATGGCTTTTCGCTCCTGTGTCGCGGTCAGCACCACCATGGGGGTGGAATCGAGCGCGGCCGAGGCGATGCCCAGGCTCGCCGCCAACAGGCCGGAGCCGCCGTGAACCATCACGCAACCGGGCGCGCCACTGAGCCGTGCCGTCGCCTCGATCATCGCCGCGGCAACCTGTTCGTGGCGGACACCCACATAGCGGGCGTCATTGCGGCCGGCCAGGTTGGACACGTAGGGGGCGGATGTGGACCCGGCCATGCCGGCAAAATATTTCACGCCCGAGCCGATCAACTGATCCAGCACCGCTTCATAGACTTTCATGTTCGTTCGCTCCGTGTTGGTTTGGATTTTTGTATCATTTATGGCGGCGCATGCCATGATTTGATCACAATTCAGCCCCTGTTTCGCTGTAATCGGGCCTCATGCATGGTTCATTGTAATTTGGGAGGAAACCATGGCCGCCAGCAGCATATTTTCGACACCGAAAAAACCGGCTTATCCAGCCGTCGATGAAACCGTGTCCGGACAGGCTTCCGTATCCAGCCCGGCGCCGTTGACGCATAGCAAATACCAGGGTCAGGCCTCAATTGGCGAAGGTGTCCATGTAAAAGGCGATATCCATGATTGCCGTCAGGTCGACGTGTACGGGCTGATGGAAGGCGAGATCGAGACAGATATCCTTATTATTCACGAAAAGGGCAGCGTTAAGGGCATTGTCAGGGCCGAGCGCGCGGAAATTCATGGCACGGCGGATGGCGAGGTAACGATTTCCGCCCGCCTTGATATCCGGGCCACGGGGCTCATTGCCGGCGTCGTCAATTATGGCGAATTATCGGTGGAGGCCGGAGGGCGAATGACCGGCCAACTTGACCATTGCTCGGAGAAATCCGCCGAACGCCACACTCCCATTCCAATAGATA
>CALGIA010000532.1 GCA_937916005.1 uncultured Rhodospirillaceae bacterium | reverse complement strand
CTATGCCGACATTGCGCGTGGCAAGCTGGTGCTCACGGACGAGCTGATCGCCGCGTCGATGAAAAACGAGGACGGATGATATGGATATCGATGCGATCCCAGCGGCGGGGTATGACCGTCTAGAACTTCTTCAGGTCGCCGACGTTGTCGCGCGCGAAAAATCCATTGAGCGCGAGGAAGTCCTTGAGGCAATGGAAGAGGCGATCCAGAAAGCGGCGAGTTCCAAATATGGCCAGGAGCACGATGTCAGGGCGCAAATAGATCGCAAAACCGGTGATATTCGCCTTGCCCGCTATCTCGAAGTCGTCAATGAAGTCGAAAACGAAATCACCCAGATAACTGTTGACCAGGCTCAGAAACGCAAGCCCGGGGCGAAAGCCGGCGATTTTCTCGTGGATGCCCTGCCGCCGATCGATTTCGGTCGGATCGCGGCCCAGACCGCCAAGCAGGTTATCGTGCAGAAAGTGCGCGAAGCGGAACGTCTGCGCCAATACGCCGAGTACAAGGACAGGATTTCAGAAGTCGTCAACGGCATCGTCAAGCGTGTGGAATTTGGCAATGTAACCGTCGATCTTGGCCGGGCCGAGGCGGTGCTTCGCCGCGACGAAATGATTCCGCGGGAATCCTTCAAGCCCGGTGATCGCGTCCGCGCTTATATTTACGATGTTCGTGAAGAACTGCGCGGCCCACAGATCTTTTTGTCGCGCAGCCATCCGCAATTCATGGCCAAGCTATTCGGCCAGGAAGTTCCGGAAATTTATGACAAAATCATTGAAATCAAATCGGTTGCGCGCGACCCGGGCAGCCGCGCCAAGATAGCCGTGCTGTCCAATGATTCGAGCATTGACCCGGTCGGCGCCTGCGTCGGCATGCGTGGCAGCCGCGTTCAAGCCGTGGTCGGCGAATTGCAGGGCGAAAAGATCGACATCATCCAATGGTCGCCCGATCCCGCGACATTTATCGTCAACGCCCTGGCCCCCGCCGAAGTCGCCAAGGTCGTGCTGGATGAAGAGCAGAATAAAATCGAAGTTGTCGTGCCCGATGAGCAGCTCAGCCTGGCGATTGGCCGGCGTGGCCAGAATGTCCGGCTTGCATCCCAGCTTACCCAATGGGAAATCGTCATCCTGACCGAAGAAGAAGAATCCGTGCGCCGCCAGGAAGAATTCATGTCGCGATCCCAGGTGTTCATGGATGCGCTGGATGTGGATGACGTGCTGGCCCATCTCCTGGTTACGGAAGGCTTCTCCTCGGTCGAGGAAGTGGCATTCGTGCCGGCCTCCGATCTATTGGATATTGAGGGTTTCGACGAGGAAATTGCCGAGGAACTGCGCAACCGCGCGCGTGTCTTCCTCGCCGAAGAGGAAGAGCGCCTTACCAGTGAACGGAGTCAGCTCGGCGTGACCGATGAATTGGCCGCGATAGAGGGGCTGTCGCCAAAGATGCTGGTGACGCTCGGTGTTGCGGGCATCAAGGAACTTGATGATCTGGCTGATCTCGCCACCGACGAACTGGTTTCCAGCGAAGATGGCGTGTTGCGCGAATTCGGTCTTACCGAAGAACAGGCCAACACCATCATCATGGCGGCGCGCGCCCATTGGTTTGATGATGAAGAGGTCGATGAGAAAGTGACCGTGAATGACGGGGCGGATGAAGCCGCGCCGGGACCCGAAATGGTGTGAGGGAGTCCCGAATTGCCCGCGCGACAGAATCGCCATATGGAACAAGCGGAACCAATTCGCCGCTGTATTCTGACCCGCTCGTCCTTGCCGACGTCGCAGTTGGTTCGATTCGTCGTTGCGCCTGACAGCACGATTGTCCCCGATGTTGCGGAGAAGTTGCCCGGGCGCGGATTGTGGTTGCGCGCGGAGCGCGATATAATCGATAAGGCCTGTTCATCGGATGCGTTTGCCAAGGCATCCGGTGAAAAGGTGGTCCAACCAACCGATATGTCGAACCGGTTGGAGCGGCTGCTCGAGGCGCGGTGCTTCGATTTGATAGGCCTTGCGCGCCGCGCGGGTCAGGCCGTGTCGGGCTATGAAAAAGTCCGCGGCGCCTTGCGCAGCGATGGAGAACGCCGTGGCGCAGGCGCGGTGCTGCTGATCGCGTCCGATGGCCCGGTTGATGCGGCGCCGAGGATGGAAGCGCTCACGCGGGGAGCCGTTATTTTGCGAACGTTCGATGGCGCCGAGCTTGGCGCCGTATTCGGGCGGGACCGGGTTGTTTATGCCGTTATCGGCCGCGGGCAGATTGCCGACCGACTCGTTGTCGAGATGTGCCGACTGGAAGGTTTCCGGTCAACGCCGAATTCAAGAAAGCCGAACTGATATGACTGAGCAAATTGAAGATCAAGAACCCAAAAAGAAACTCAGCTTGTCTCGGCCGGGAAAGTTGGAGCTTAACAAGACGGTTGGCGCGGGACAGGTCCGGCAAAACTTTTCCCATGGCCGCTCCAAATCAGTGACGGTTGAAGTTCGCCGCAAGCGAACTTTCACCCAGGCCGCCGACGGCGATATGACGGAAGTCAAGGAAACAAATACAGCCGCGGTGGAGGAAGAAGCCCCCACCAAGGAAGAAGTCGCGCAGACCGAAGTCAAAACCGATGAGGCCGTGGCTGCGGAAGACCAAAAGGCGAAAGCCCTGCGTGTGCTGACCGGCGAAGAACGCGCGGCGCGCGCGCGCGCGCTATCGGGCGCGCAACAAACTGTAACGATGGCGACCATTCGTGCCGAAGAAGATGCAAAACGCGCTGGTGATCGCGCGGAAGAATCCCGTAAGCTGGCCGAAGAAGAAGAGGCGAAACGACGGCAGCTTGAGGAAGCAGAGCGTCTCCGGGCCGAAACTGAAATGGCCCGAAAGGCCGCCGAAGACGCGGCGATGCTTGAGGCCAGGGCCAGCAAGAGCTCAGAGGCAGAACCGGGAACCATACCCAAGGCCAAGCTCAGGGCGGCCGATGCCGCGACGCAAAAACCTGCAGCCGACGAGGATGAAGAGGGCGAGGAAAAGGCCGCTGAGGCGCGAAAACGGCCTGAACAGCGGCGCCTGACTGCGAAAAGGGGTGAACCCCGTCGCCGGTCCACAGGCAAATTGACCATGGCTCAGGCGCTGGATGACGAGGAGCGGACCCGGAGCCTCGCGTCGTTACGCCGTTCGCGGGAACGGGAAAGGCGTGCATTGCGTCAGCCCGGCGAGGCCGTGAAAATTCTCCACGAAGTCGTTATACCGGAAACGATTACCGTTCAGGAACTTGCCAATCGCATGGCTGAACGCGCCGTGGATGTCACCAAATCGCTGATGAAAATGGGCGTCATGGCGACCATGGGCCAGGTAATCGATGCCGATACCGCCGAGCTGGTGGTGGCTGAATTTGGCCATACCGCCAAACGGGTAAGCGCCGCCGATGTGGAAATTGGCATCAAGGGCGCCGCCGATAGGGACGAGAACCTGGAGTCCCGCCCCGCCGTGGTGACGGTGATGGGACATGTCGATCACGGCAAGACGTCGCTTCTTGATGCGCTGCGGTCGACCAATGTGGTTGCGGGCGAGGCCGGCGGCATCACGCAACATATCGGCGCGTATCAGGTCGACCTTCCCACGGGTGAACGAATTACTTTCGTTGATACGCCCGGTCATGAAGCGTTTACCGCGATGCGCGCGCGCGGCGCCAATGTGACCGATATCGTTGTTCTTGTGGTGGCGGCCGATGACGGAATAATGCCACAGACCATCGAGGCGATCGATCATGCCAAGGCGGCGCAGGTGCCAATTATCGTGGCGATCAATAAAATTGATCGCCCCGACGCGGATGTCGCCAGGGTGCGCAATGAATTGCTGCAGCATGAACTGGTTGTCGAGGAACTCGGCGGTGACATTCTGGCTGTAGAGGTCTCAGCCACTGTCGGCACTAATCTCGACAAGCTTGTGGAAGCAATTATTCTGCAGGCGGAAATTCTTGAGCTTAAGTCAAACCCGAACCGGTCCGCGGAAGGCGTCGTTATCGAGGCGCAACTCGAACATGGACGCGGCGCGGTGGCGACCCTGCTCGTCCAGCGCGGTTCTCTCAATGTTGGCGATATCGTTGTCGCGGGGCAGGAATGGGGACGCATTCGGGCGATCACCAACGACAAGGGCGTGACGCTTAATTCCGCTACGCCATCGATGCCGGTTGAGGTTCTTGGTCTCGGCGGAGCACCCTTGGCCGGCGATGAATTTTCCGTCGTCGAAAACGAGGCCCGCGCCCGTGATGTCACGGAATTCCGTGAACAGCGGGAACGCGATCGGCGCATGGCCGCAAATGCCCGTGGTTCGGCGGAAGATATTTTTGCCCGTATTTCAGAAGGCGTGACGGGTGAACTTCCGATTATCGTCAAGGCCGATGCGCAGGGCTCGATTGAGGCGATAATCGCGAGCGCTCTCAAAATGGGAACGGATGAAGTCGCTGTGCGCGTTCTTCATAGCGGCGTCGGCGGCATCAATGAATCCGACATTACACTGGCGGGCGCTTCAAACGCTCTGGTCATCGGGTTCAATGTCCGCGCCAATCCCCAGGCCCGCGAACTCGCCCAGCGGGACGGGACCGAAATGCGCTACTATTCCGTCATCTATCAGGTGCTGGACGATATCAAGGCCATGCTCAGTGGAATGCTGGCGCCCTTGTCGCGTGAAAACTTCCTTGGCAACGCGGCCATTCAGGAGGTCTTCAATATCAGCAAGGTCGGTAAAATCGCCGGTTGCCGGGTCACCGAAGGGGTGGTCAAGCGTGGCGCCTCGGTTCGCCTGTTGCGCGACAATGTGGTGATCCACGAAGGAACTCTGGCGACGCTCAAACATTTCAAGGATGAGGTCCGCGAGGTTCGCGCCGGCACCGAATGCGGCATGGCGTTTGAAAATTATTATGATCTCAGGGCCAACGACGTGATCGAGTGTTTCGAGGTGGAGGAAATCGCGCGCACCCTTTAAGGCGTGTTCGCGTCTGGCCGCTCCTGAAATCCAAGGCGAATATATTATGAGCCGTAGCAAAAAAAAGGCTCGGCAGGGATCTGGCGAGAAATCACAGCGCCAGCTTCGGGTTGGCGAATTGGTGCGTCACGCACTGACCCAGATTCTCGACCGGGGCGTTGTCCGGGACCCCGATCTTGCGGGCGTGGCGATCACGGTAAGCGAAATCAGGGTGAGCTCGGATCTCCGCAATGCGACCGCGTATGTCATGCCGCTGGGCGGCGATGATTGCGAAATCGTGGTGGAGGCGCTGCGCCGCGCCGCGCCGTTCCTGCGCCGCAATCTGGCCGCACGATTGGACTTGAGATATGTGCCCAATCTACTGTTCGAAGGCGACGCCACCTTTGATTATGCGGGCCGGATAAACCAGCTATTGAACGATAGCGGGGATAGTCCGGTTAATCCTCCGGCCGACGACGATGGCGCGTAAGCGTCGGGGCAATCCGGTTCACGGATGGCTTATTATCGATAAACCACTGGGAATTTCCTCGGCCAAGGCCGTTGCCCGCGTCCGCGCGATTATGGAAGCACAAAAAGCGGGACATGCGGGCACGCTTGACCCCCTGGCGACGGGTGTCCTGCCCATCGCCCTCGGTGAAGCCACCAAAACAGTTTCCTGGGTCATGAACGGCTCAAAAAGCTATCGTTTCACTGTCTGCTGGGGCGAAGCGCGCACGACAGACGATATGGAGGGTGCGGTTACCGAAACCAGCGATATCCGCCCAACAACGGACGCAATATCCGCTGTGCTTGGCGAATTCATCGGTGAAATTCAGCAAACACCGCCGATCTATTCCGCGATCAAGGTGGATG
>CALGIA010000531.1 GCA_937916005.1 uncultured Rhodospirillaceae bacterium | reverse complement strand
TGATGTTGACCGAATAGGACGTGTTCTGCAGCACGCCGCCCATCTGCTCGGCGATGGACATGAACAGATTGTTGAACACTTCCAGCATCACCGGGTCGGCGTCCGTGCCGATGGCGACCTGCTTGTCCCGCTCGACCACGCGGGTCAGCACCAGGTGATCCCGTGCCGTGATCTCCGCTTCCCAGCCCGGTTCGACCATTGTGGTCGAGTTGGCATCGATCAACACCGTGGGGCCCATGATCCTGACGCCGGGGGTCAGCGCTTCACGGTCATAAATCGGCGCGGCGTGGGTTTCACCCGCCGAATATATATCGAGGGTGTCCAGCGGATCCGGCGCGGTCGCGCCTTCGAGGATGGGCAGTTCCGGGTCTTCCACCGCATCCGCGCCACCGATGACTTCGGCGGAAACCGCCTCGACGATGTGGGATTTTTCGGGCGCGATGAAGCCGAATTGCTGCAGGTGGGCTTCTTCGAATTCGGCGATGATGTCGGTGCGTGAGGCGAAATCGATAACCAGCGCCGTATCGGTGCCCTCATACCGCAAATGAATCTTGCGGATCGCGGACACCTTGTCGGGATCGACGGCCTGGCGCGTCATTTCGGTGCGGCCTTCGTCTTCCAGCTCGCCGAGGATGGCCTGGATTTCCGGCATCAATTCATCGGACAGCGTGGCTTCCACGGCGCGTTCGCGGATGATGCGCTGGTCCGCCAGCCCCATGCCGTATGCCGACAGGACGCCGGCAAAGGGATGCACGAATACCCGCGTCATGCCGAGCGCGTCGGCCACCAGACAGGCATGCTGCCCGCCCGCGCCGCCGAAGCAGTTAAGGGTGTATTCGGTCACGTCGTAGCCGCGCTGGACCGATATCTGCTTGATCGCATTGGCCATGTTTTCGACCGCGATCATCAAAAACCCGTTGGCAACCTCAACAGGCGTCCGGTGGTCGCCCGTGCAGCGTCCGATTTCGGCGGCCAGGGCGGCAAATTTTTCATGCACCGCGCTTTCATCCAGCGCCTCATTGGCGTCGGGCCCGAAAACGTTCGGGAAGAACTTGGCCTGGATTTTGCCGACCATCACATTGGCGTCGGTCACGGACAGCGGTCCGCCGCGGCGATAGCTTGCCGGGCCCGGATTAGCGCCCGCGCTGTCCGGGCCGACCCGGTACCGCGCGCCGTCAAAATGGAGGATCGATCCGCCACCGGCGGCGACGGTGTGGATATGCATCATGGGCGCGCGCATGCGGACGCCCGCGACCTGGGTTTCAAAGGCGCGCTCATATTCGCCGTTGTAATGGGCCACATCGGTGGAGGTGCCGCCCATATCGAACGTGATGATCTGTTCGAACCCGGCCATGCGCGCGGTGCAGGCCGCGCCCACGATTCCGCCGGCGGGGCCGGACAGAATGGAATCCTTGCCCTGGAAAAACTGGGCGTCGGCCAATCCGCCATTGGATTGCATGAACATCAGCCGGGTGTCGTCGCCGAGTTCCCCGGCGACCAGATCCACATAGCGGCGCAGGATCGGTGATACATAGGCGTCAACCACCGTGGTGTCGCCGCGCCCCACCAGCTTCATCAGCGGGCTGACTTCATGACTGACCGATACTTGGGTGAATCCGATGTCGCGGGCCAGCTGGGCCACGGCGATTTCATGGTCGTGATATCGATAGCCATGCATGAACACGATCGCAACCGACCGGATGCCGTCGTCATAGGCGGACTGAAGCCCGATGCGCGCGCCGGCCAGATCGACCGGCTTGAGTTCTTTTCCCTGCGCCGAATAGCGTTCGTCGATTTCGATCACGCATTCATAAAGCAGTTCCGGCAACACGATGCGCCGGGCAAAGATATTGGGCCGGTTCTGATATCCGATCCGCAGTGCGTCGTGGAAACCGGATGTGATGACCAGGGCCGCGCGTTCGCCCTTGCGCTCCAAAAGCGCATTGGTCGCAACGGTGGTGCCCATCTTGACCACTTCGACCTGGTCGGCGGGGATTTCAGCGTCGGCGTCAATCCCCAGAAAATCACGAATGCCCTGGATAGCGGCGTCGGGGTATCGTTCAGGGTTTTCCGACAACAGCTTGGCTGTCGAGAGCGTTCCATCGGGCGACCTGGCGACAAAATCCGTAAACGTGCCGCCGCGATCGATCCATATCTGCCACCTGCCACCTTGGGTGGCGCCACCGTCACTCATGTATCACTCCATAGGTCTACGCTTATATCGGGTCTTCATATCCCATATGGGCAGGGGTTCAAAGGGGGTGGCTGATTGTCGGAGAATCACCGGCGTGATAACATGGATATGCCTTCTTTCTGTCATTATCGGTTTGTAAGGTCGGCAAATTTCGGGGCGTATCAGGAAGTTTCATGAGCGGAATCTGGGGTAAGATTATTGGCGGTGTAGGCGGTTTTGCGCTCGGTGGGCCCTTGGGCGCGTTGGTCGGCGCCGTGGCCGGGCATGCGGTTGACCGGCTTCGGTCCGATGACGGGGCAGGGGATCAGGTCCGTCAAACCGCTTTCACCGTCGCCGTTATTGCGTTGTCGGCCAAAATGGCGAAGGCCGACGGCAAGGTGACCCGGGATGAAATCGACGCTTTCCGGGAGGTTTTCCACGTTCCGCCCGCCGAAGTGAAGAATGTGGGCCGCATCTTTGATATGGCGCGCAAGGATTCCAGTGGGTTTGAGCCTTACGCGCGCCAGGTCGGCCGGATGTTTGCCTCAACCCCGGCCGTGCTGGAAGAACTTCTCGATGCGCTTTTCCATATCGCCAAGGCGGATAAGGTGATGCATCCCGACGAATTGGCGTATTTGAGGAGCGTCGCGGAAATTTTTAACTTTAACCAAGCGGAATTTGATCGAATTCGCGCCGGGCATCTTGGCGCCGACGCCGCCGACCCCTACACGGTCCTCGGCGTGGCTCATAATGCGGATGATTCCGAGATCCGCACCGCCTGGCGCAAGCTGATCCGCGAAAATCACCCGGATTCCCTGATTGCCCAGGGCATGCCACAGGATTTTATCGACGTGGCGAATGACAAAATGGCGGCGATCAACGGCGCCTGGGACGCGATTCAGCGTCAACGGGGACTCAAATAGCCACGGTTATATATGGCGAATTCATTTTTTAATGCATTTGTCGGATCGGGGGGTTGTAACTCGTTAACCTTAGAGCCATATCCTGCCCGTTGTCCCCTGATAGGGACGAGGCGTGATAATTTATGTGTCAAAGGTTATCCTATTCTGACCTTGACGTTTATATCGCGCTGCAATATAATTTATGCCGCAACGCAACATAAACGTGGAAGTTTGAT
>CALGIA010000530.1 GCA_937916005.1 uncultured Rhodospirillaceae bacterium | reverse complement strand
GATCCCGTGGGTGGCCGGGTGGGGGAGCGGGCCGGCGCGGGCTATTCTCAGAGAAGACTCTTGCCGCCGAACCGTTGCCGCCATTTGGGCAGCGCGTCGGGGTTCACCACGTTTTTCGGCGTCCGGCCGCGCAGCGCCGTTAGCAGCGCGTCGGTCTGCATGGCGTGTGACATGTTCACGCCGCCCGAAATCGTGCGGCCGGCGGTGTGGGGCGCCAGCAGCACCTTGTCGCCCAGCCCCAGGACCGGCGATTGCCTGGGCGGCGGCTCCGTCTCCAGCACGTCCAGCGCGGCCCCGGCGATGATGTCCCTGTCCAGCGCATGGAACAGCGCGTCCTGGTCGACCAGCCCGCCGCGCGCCGCGTTGATGAATATGGCGCCCGGCTTCATCAACCCGAAGGCGCGCTCGCCCATCAACAAACGCGTTTCATCGTTCAGATCGCAATGCAGGGTTACCACGTCCGATGCGCCGAGCAATTCATCCAGCCCGGTCCGGGTCGCGTTGTGGTGGACGAAACCCGCATCGTCCACATAGGGGTCATGGGCCAGAATACGGACCCGCCACGGCTGCAGCAGATCCGCCAGCCGCGACCCCACGCGGCCCAGCCCGATGATGCCGATGGTCAGGCCTTCGTATCCGTCCTGCCGCCGTCCCAGATAGGCCGCGCCGGGTTCGTCGTCGCGCCAACCGCCGTTCTTGACGTGGCGGTCCCGTTCCCGAAGGTTCTTCAACAGCCCCAGCATGAAGGCGAACGTGTTTTCGGCCACCGCGCCCCAGTTGGATTCGACCGGCGAATTGGTGACGACGATCCCAAGCTCCGTGGCCGCGACCAGATCGATATCGTCATAGCCGATATTGTAGCGGCCATAAATCCGCAGGCCCGGCAGTGCGGCCAGCATGTCGCTTGTGATGGGCACGCCTTCCAGCCGCGCGCCGACGATGGCGTCCGCCCCCCGGCACAGGGTCAGAAATTCATCGGTGGATGCATTGAACCCCTTGGCCCAGCCGGCATCGGCCAGCGCCACCTCGCACCCGGCCTCTGCCATGCGCCGGTAGGACTCGCCGCCGGCATCGGCCGGCACGACCACCGCGATCCTGGGTTTCGACATGGCGGCTCCGGGCCTCCTGTTGCTGTGGACCAGGCGATACACTATGCCGGTGCGTTTACCGGTGCGCTTATTTGAGCTATTTTACACGGTGAATTGTCTTTGTCGGTGGATTTTACACTTTTTCGCCCGATTCCCTGAAATCACTAAATAATGTCGGATTTTTTTACAGTTGCTCCTCGAAGGGTCGTTAACAAGGCTTGCAAACCATTGATATTAATGAACACCCAAAATGTGGCACGGTTCTTGCGTAAATATTTACAGGTTGCGGTCAGGCGCGCCCCTATTTGTTTGACCAGTCGGCGCCCTTAAAAGTCAGGTGCCAAGAATAATGAATCAAAGGATGCTAATTTTGATCCGACGCGTTTTGCCCTCAATTCGCCTAGGTCGCAAAATTGCAGATCTTTCGGCAATTGCCGCCGTGATGTCTTTGTTGAGCGTCAATTCGGCTGGAGCTCTCGTGATCCCCATTGAGGCGGGATTTCAGAAACTCTATAGCCTGGCTATTCCGGATAATGCCGAGTTCGATGCGACGGCGCCGGCCTATGGGACGGATAACTCCGGAAGCATCGCAGATGGATCATTTGACCGGGTTGCCTATTATCTGGAACTGCAAACAGCCACAGGTCCGTTGACCTGGGTTTGGGCGTCGTTTGACACCCCTTCCGCAAATGCCAGCCATCTCGGTATCCCGGCCATAAAGGGCAGCGTCCAGACGTTTGATCAAATCGTATCCAACATGAACGTATTCGCCTCCGCGGGCGCTCCCGTATCCACGGGCGCCGGCATTGCCACCGGTAATATCGAATTCGGATCCAGCAATTATACGGAAACGGGAAATTCGGGGCTCGGCGGGAACGATCAATTATACGACTTTGACGATTCCGGCCTTACCGGCGCGGCGGGCTATGGCTCCATGCAGGTTCATAATTACGGCGCCCGCGAAACCATATTCGCCTATAACCAATGGAATTTCGGTGGGGGTGTCTCGGATCTCGGCATAGGCAACCAGGCAACCGGACAACCGGATTGGACATTTGCGGGCAACGCCGACACCTATACCGTCAGGAACCTCGAGGTTTGGGTGGATGGGGATTCGGTTTCGGTCCCGGTCTCGGAACCGGGTACCATCGCGATCCTCGGTCTCGGCCTGGCCGGATTGGGCTTGATGAGACGGCGCCGACGGTCTGCTTGACAGGTCTCGCCGCGCGCCGAAATTGGTGTCCTCCCCCCTGCGCCGGTATGATTCACCGTCGGAAAAAACCTGTGAAGGCCGCCGGACCGGTCGGCTATAAATACGCGGTCGCCGCCGCTCTGGATGGACCCGAATGCTCAGCTATCAACACGGCTATCATGCCGGCGGATTTGCCGATGTGCACAAGCATGCCGCGCTGTGTCTGCTGCTCGCTCATCTGGGGCGGAAGCCGGCGCCGTTCTGCATGATCGACAGCCATGCCGGACGGGGCCTGTATGATCTGACGGGCGAACAGGCGGGCCGCACCGGCGAATGGCAGGCCGGCATTGCGCGGCTGATCGAGTCCGCGCCGACGGACGAGTCCCTGCAGCCCTATCTGGATGTGGTGGCGGGCTTTAATAAGGCCGGGGGCGATCTTGTAACCTATCCGGGCTCGCCTTCCATTGCCGCCCGCATGATGGGCGCGGCGGACAGGCTGTTGCTGATCGAAGCGCACCCCGCCGAGCATGCGGCGCTGCGCGGGGTCTTCCGCCGCGACCGGCGGGTCCATATTCACAAGCGCGACAGTTTCGAGGCGCTGCCCGGGCTGATCCCGCCGGCGGAACGCCGCGGCCTCGCGCTGATCGACCCGTCCTACGAGATCAAGGCCGAATACCGGTCCGTTCCCGTGATGGTGGGGTCGGCGCTGCGCCGCTGGCCGACCGGGATCTTCGCCATCTGGTATCCGCTGCTGCCCGATGACCGGCACGGCCCGCTTGTCGCCGGGCTGGACGCCCTGGCGCGGCCGGTCCTCATCGCCGAACTGACCGGCCCGGCCGGCAGCCCGGCCCCCGGCCCAGCCAACAGCCCAGCCAACGGCCCGGCCATCAGACAGGGGCTGCGCGGCACCGGCCTGGCGGTGATCAACCCGCCCTGGCGGTTCGACGAAAGCCTGGCGGCGGCCGGCGCGGCAATCGCGCGCTGCCTGTTCGGCGCGAACGGTAATCATACAGTGCGCGTCACGGGGGACCGGCCATGACCCCCATGACCCCCATGACCCCCATGACCCCCATGACCCCCAATACCCTGCGCGTCGCAATCATCGGCGGCGGCGCGGCGGGTCTGATGGCCGCCGAAACGTTGCTCGATCGCGGCATCGCCGTGGATATCCATGATTCCATGCCGTCGCTCGGCCGGAAGTTCCTGATGGCCGGCAAAAGCGGACTCAACCTCACCCATACGGAACCGGAAGCCGTATTTCTGCAGCGCTTCGGCGCGGCCCGGGCGCGGCTTGAACCCGCCCTGACCGCGTTCGATCCGGCCGCGATCCGCGCCTGGGCGGAAGGGCTCGGCATTGATACATTCGTCGGCAGCTCGGGGCGGGTGTTCCCGGTGGATTTCAAGGCCGCGCCGTTGCTGCGGCGCTGGTTGCATCTTCTGCGCCACAGGGGCGCGTCCATCCATGTGCGCCACAAATGGCGGGGCTGGGCGGCGGACGGCGCGCTGGTCTTCGCCACACCCCAGGGCGAGGCGCGGATCAGGGCCGACGCCACCGTGCTGGCCCTTGGCGGCGGCAGCTGGCCCCGGCTCGGCTCCGACGCCGCCTGGGTCCGGATTCTGTCGGCGGCGGGCATCCCCATGACGCCGCTGAAGTCCGCCAATTGCGGGTTCGACGTGGCCTGGAGTCCGGTTTTCCGGGAACGTTTCCGCGGCGATCCGGTCAAGGCGGTCAGGTTGTCACATGATGGACAAAGCGCCACCGGCGATTTCGTCGCCACCGAGACCGGGATAGAAGGCGGCGCGGTCTACGCCCTGTCGGCTTCCCTGCGTGACCGGATAGCGTCCGACGGCGGCGCGATCCTGACCCTCGATCTCAGCCCCGACCGCAGCGAAGCGCGCCTCGCGGCGGAGCTGGCCGCCCCGCGCGGATCGCGCACCATGACCGCCCATCTCAAGCGCACCGCCGGGATCACGGGCATCAAGGCCGGGCTGCTGCGTGAATGCCTCGATGCGGCCGCCTTCGCCGACCCGGCCCGCCTCGCCGCCGGGATCAAGGCCCTGCCGCTCCGCCTCGACGCCGCCCGGCCGCTGGCGGAAGCCATCAGCAGCGCCGGCGGCATCGCCCTCGCGGCCCTCGACGACCGGTTCATGGTGCGGATGCGGCCCGGCCTGTTCTGCGCCGGCGAAATGCTCGATTGGGAAGCGCCCACCGGCGGCTATCTGTTCAGCGCCTGCTTCGCCACCGGCCGGGCGGCCGGGGCGGGCGCCGCCGACTGGCTGGCGGCGCAGCCGGTTTGATCGTCGCCCGGCTCGATGAGCGAGTCCCCCGTGAAGAACTCTGACGCTGTTGATTTGCATGGCGTTTCGGCTGATTT
>CALGIA010000529.1 GCA_937916005.1 uncultured Rhodospirillaceae bacterium | reverse complement strand
AATTTTGTCGATTGCCTGGAAATGTTTCGCGGTGATCCGGAGACCGAAGGCATTGTCATGATTGGTGAAATCGGTGGGTCCGCGGAAGAAGATGCGGCCGGGTTCATCAAGGCCTCCAAGGTCAAGAAACCCATGGTTGGCTTCATTGCAGGCGTGACCGCACCCCCCGGGCGGCGTATGGGCCATGCGGGCGCCATTATCTCCGGCGGCAAGGGCGGCGCGGGTGATAAAATGGAATCCATGAAGAGCGCGGGGATCCTTGTGGCCGATTCTCCTGCCGGTCTTGGCGAGGCGATGTTAAGCCTATTGAAAGGTTAAGGTTTTAACCACACTTCAGGTGTGAACTAGGCTGCAACCAACGGAGAGCGCGGATCGTTATGGGTCGCGCGCATATCATGGGTAACTCATCAGAAAAGCTGAGCTTTCTTGCGAGCGGCAATGGCGCGTTCGTCGAGGAATTATATAGTCGATATGCGGAGGACCACGGTTCCGTCGATCCGGACTGGGCGCAATTCTTCGCCGAACTCGCCGATGAAGCGCCGGCGGTCGTCAACGGGCTGAAAGGTCCAAGCTGGTCGCCGCGCTCGACGCGCGTGATCGCTGATGACGAACCAGCGCCCGCACTCATCGAAAGCGCTCCTGTTGAGCCGGAAACAATATCCAGCGAAGTCAAGTCGGCCACGCTGGACTCGGTTCAAGCGTTGATGTTGATCCGTTCGCACCGGGTTCGCGGGCATTTGTACTGTGATCTCGACCCGCTCGGCATCGAACAGCCCGCCCCCCACACGGAGCTCGACCCTGAAAGCTATGGCTTCACCGCGGCCGATTACGACCGCGACATCTATGTTCACGGCATTCTTGGGTTTGAGAAAGCGCCGCTGCGTCAGATCGTCGACAAGCTCCGTCGCACATATTGTGGAAATATCGGCGTGGAATATATGCATATCACCTCGGCCGAGGAAAAAATCTGGATACAGGGGCGGATTGAAAGCGGACAGAACAATACGAATTTTACCGACCGTGGAAAAACCGAAATTTTGACGCGTCTGACCGAAGCGGAGGGTCTCGAACGCTTTATCCACGTGAAATACCCTGGAACCAAACGGTTCGGTCTTGATGGTGGCGAAGCCCTGATGCCGGCGCTGGAACAGATATTGAAACGCGGCAGCCAACTGGGCGTCGAAGAGGCCGTTATCGGCATGCCTCATCGAGGCCGGCTCAATGTGCTGGCCCATCTGTTGAATAAACCCTACGCGGCGATCCTGTCCGAATTCCAGGGGATGTCCTTTCAACCCGAGGAAGTGCAAGGGTCCGGGGCTGTGAAATATCATCTGGGTGCTTCCGCTGATCGGGAGTTCGACGGCGCAACGGTTCATTTGTCGCTGTCCGCCAACCCGTCCCATCTGGAAGCGGTCGATCCCGTTGTGGTCGGCAAGGTGCGCGCCAAGCAGCGCCAGCGGGGCGACAAGGAACGGCGCAAGGTGTTGGCCATTCTCATGCATGGCGACGCGGCATTCGCGGGTCAGGGTATCGTGGCGGAAACTTTCGGGTTATCCGATATCAAGGGCTACCGGATCGGTGGGACCATTCATATCGTCGTGAACAACCAGATTGGCTTTACCACCAATCCCGGCACGACGCGGGCATCGCGCTATCCGACCGAGATGGCTAAAATGGCCCAGGCGCCGATTTTCCATGTCAATGGCGATGACGTGGAAGCGGTTATCCATGTCGCTCGGATTGCCACTGAATTCCGCCATGAGTTCCGTAAGGATGTGGTCATCGACATGTGGTGCTATCGGCGGTTCGGACATAATGAAGGGGACGAACCGGCTTTCACCCAGCCCTTGATGTACAAAGCTATTGCCGGGCAGCCGACCGTACGCGACATCTATGCTAAAAAGTTGATTTCAGAAGGATCCATGTCGGAACAAGACACGATCCGGATTTCGACGAATTTCCGGGCCCGTATGGACCAGGCATTCGAGGCGGCCGGATCCTATAGGCCCAACAAGGCCGATTGGCTCGAAGGCGCGTGGTCGGGCTTCGGCGCCGCGCCGTCCACGGAAGACCGCCGTGGCACGACTGACTTGCCGTTGGAACGATTGAATGAAGTGGCGAATGCGCTCACCACCTTCCCCGATGGCTTCAAGCTCAATCCAAAGCTCAACCGTGTGCTTGACCAGCGCCGGGTGGCGCTGGAAACCGGCAATGGAATCGATTGGTCGACTGCGGAAGCCCTCGCTTTTGGATCGCTTTTGACGGAAGGCTATATGGTGCGGTTGAGCGGCCAGGATGTGTCCCGTGGGACATTTTCCCAACGCCACGCGATCTTCGTCGACCAGGAAACCGAGCAGCGCTACAGCCCGCTCGAACATATCCGCGAAGAACAGGCAAGATTTGTGAGCCGGGACAGCCCCTTGGCTGAGGCGTCTGTTCTGGGATTCGAATATGGTCTGTCCCTGGCCGATCCCCAGACGCTGGTGCTTTGGGAAGCCCAGTTCGGCGATTTTTCGAACGGCGCTCAATTTATCATCGATCAGTTCATCGCCCCGGGCGAAGCCAAGTGGCTGCGCATGTCCGGGTTGGTCATGTTGCTGCCCCACGGCTATGAAGGCCAGGGGCCCGAGCATTCCTCCGCGCGGCTGGAGCGTTACCTCCAGCTCTGCGGCGAAGACAATATGCAGGTCGCAAACATCACCACGCCGGCCAATTATTTCCATGCGCTACGGCGGCAATTGCATCGCAAGTTCCGCAAGCCGCTGGTGATCATGACGCCGAAATCACTGCTCAGGCACAAGCTCTGCGTCTCCAGCCTGGAAGACATGGGGCCAGGGACGTCGTTCAAGCGTGTCCTGCCTGATTGCGGCCAACTGGTCGAAGACGAAAAAATTCGGCGGGTCGTGCTCTGTACCGGCAAAGTCTATTACGATCTGCTGGAAGAGCGCGACAAGGCCGGCATCGACGATGTTGCCCTGGTGCGGGTTGAGCAGCTTTACCCGTTTCCCGAAATATCGCTTGGCAATGAGCTCAAGCGTTATTCGGCGGCTGATGTCGTCTGGTGCCAGGAAGAACCCGGTAATATGGGGGCCTGGAATTACATCGACAGGCGCATCGAAACTCTGCTGGGAACGCTTGATGTTCATGCGAAACGACCCAGCTATGCCGGACGGGATGAAGCCGCGTCGCCCGCGACCGGCCTTCACAGCCGACACAGCGCCGAACAGGCCAGGCTGGTGCGACAGGCATTAGCGATCGATTGGGACTGAGTTTTTTGAATTTACGGCGACCCGGGAAGGACCCCGAAGCATGACGACCGATATCATCGTTCCGACACTTGGCGAATCCGTGTCCGAGGCCACCGTCGCCAAATGGTTCAAAAATGCCGGCGACGCCATTTCAATGGACGAGCCGCTGGTCGAGCTGGAAACCGATAAGGTAACTCTCGAAGTCAATGCGGCCTCCGACGGTGTCTTGACTGAAATTGTCATCGGAGAGGGCGTCAATGTGGAAGTCGGCGCGATTTTGGGTCGTATTTCATCCGACGGTTCCGCTGTGGTCGCCCCGGCTCCCGCTGCTACCGAAAAGCCGGCTGCGGAACCCGCAGCTGTTGCCGCCCCAAAAACGGCTTCGGCTCCCGCAGCGCCCCTGTCGCCGGCGGTGCGTAAACTGGTTGGGGATCATGGGTTGGATGCGTCGATCATCCCGGCGACGGGAAAAGACGGCCGTCTGACCAAGGGCGACGTGCTCGCCTTTCGCAGTGATGGGTCGGCTCCCGAAACGTCCGCCGCGCCGCAGCCCGCGCTTGCTCCCTCAGCTCCAGCTTCGACATCCGATTCGCGCGAGGAACGGGTTCCCATGACTCGGCTCCGCAAACGCATTGCCGAACGCCTCAAGGAAGCCCAGAACACAGCCGCGATGTTGACGACGTTTAACGAGGTCGATATGACCAACGTCATGGCGGCGCGGGCGCGCTATCGTGATGCCTTTGAAAAGAAATACGGGGTCCGGCTGGGTTTCATGGGATTTTTCGTGAAGTCCTGCATCGTTGCCCTACAGGAAATTCCGGCCGTGAACGCACAGATCGACGGCGACGACCTGGTGTACAAGAATCATTACGATATCGGCGTTGCCGTCGGAACGGAGCAGGGGCTGGTGGTGCCGGTCCTGCGCGATGCGGACCAGCTCGGGTTCGCCGAGGTTGAATCCGGAATCGGCGAGCTTGGCCGCAAGGCGCGCGATGGCAAGCTGACCATGGCGGAGCTTACCGGCGGCACCTTCACCATCACCAATGGCGGTGTCTACGGCTCCTTGATGTCGACCCCGATCCTGAATCCGCCCCAATCGGGCATTCTGGGCATGCACAAGATCGACAATCGTCCGATTGCCATCGGTGATCAGATCGAAATCCGGCCGATGATGTATCTTGCCCTCAGCTATGATCATCGGGTCATTGATGGGCGCGAGGCCGTCACGTTCCTGGTACGGGTCAAGGAATGCATTGAAAATCCTGAACGCATCATGCTGGGCGTTTGACGCGCGGCGCCTGGGAGCATCCGGATATGAGCGACGAAAATTTTGACCTGATCGTTATCGGCGGTGGACCCGGCGGATATGTCGCCGCAATCCGTGCGGCCCAGCTGGGCATGAATGT
>CALGIA010000528.1 GCA_937916005.1 uncultured Rhodospirillaceae bacterium | reverse complement strand
TCGTACTGGATTACGTCATAGAGCCGCTGTCGGGTCATCATCTTTCCGACGCTGTTGGCCTGGGTGCCGGCCTGTTTCAGCGTATCGAGACCGTCTTCCACCGCACCCATGGCCCAGCGCAGGGTGGTGACGGGATAAATCACCATGTTGTAGCCGAGGTTTTCAAGCTGGGTGGTGGTCAGTAACGGCGTCTTGCCGAACTCGGTCAGATTGGCCAGCAGCGGCACATCGAACGCATTGCGAAACGCCTCGAAATCCGCCTCGCTATGCATGGCCTCGGGAAAGATCGCCTCGGCCCCGGCATCCACATAGGCCTTGGCCCGGTCGATGGCCGCGTCCAACCCTTCGGACGCCTTGGCGTCGGTGCGCGCCATCAGCAGGAAATTCGGGTCGCGCTTGGCGTCGGCGGCGGCGCGGATTTTCCGCACCATCTCATCCCGGCTGATGATGATCTTGTTGTCGAGATGCCCGCAGCGCTTGGGATTGAGCTGGTCTTCCATATGGCAGCCGGCGAGCCCGGCTTCCTCGATCTCCTGGATCGTGCGGGCGGCGTTCATGACCTCGCCAAACCCCGTATCGACATCGATGATCGCCGGCAGATCGGTCACCCGGGCGATCTGGCGGCCCCGGCTAACCACTTCCGTCAACGTGGTCAGCCCGATATCGGGCAGGCCCAGATCGGCGGACAGCGCCGCGCCGGAAATATAGACCCCGTCAAATCCTTTTTCCTGAATCAGCAGGGACACGATCGGCGCGTGGGCGCCCGGAAACTGCAGAAGCTTTCCCGACGCCAGCTCCTTGCGGAAATCGGCGCGCTTTTCGGTTGCGGTCTTTTCGCCAAACAGCATCAGAAAATCCCCCCGCTATCGCGCGCATTATTGGTCAGATTGGCCGGGTCCAGCGCGATGTTGATCTGACCGACTTCGTCTGCCGTCAGATCGGGCAGCCGTTGCACCAGATCCAGAAAACGCCTGCTTTCGCCGCCATCGATCAACCCTTCGGTCAGGGTTTCGAACTTGCGTATGTAGTCGGCGCGCGCAAACGGTCGGGCGCCGGCCGAATGGGCGTTGGCCACGGCCAACTCATCGACCAGCTTGCTTCCGTCCTTGAAAGTGATCTCGATCCGGCCGCCGAAGGCGCGCTTGTTGGGATCGGGCTCATGATAGCGCCTGGTCCAGTCGGGATCTTCCACGGTCGACACCTTGTTCCATAGCCGAACGGTGTCTGCCCGTGCGGCGCGCTCCGGCGCATAGGACCGCACATGATGCCATTCGCCGTCCTGCAGCGCGACCGCCAGAATATACATGATCGAATGATCAAGCGTTTCGCGGCTCGCGGTCGGGTCCATTTTCTGCGGGTCGCCCGCGCCGGTGCCGATCACGTAATGGGTGTGATGGCTGGTGTGCAGCACGATGTTGTCGATGGCGTCGAAATCTTCGATCTGACCGCGCATGCGGAAGGCAAGATCGATGATCGCCTGGCTCTGATATTCCGCCGAATGTTCCTTGGTGAAGGATTCCATGATGGCGCGCTTGGCTTCGCCCGGTTCCGGCAGCGGAACCGTGTATTGCGCATCGGGACCATCGAGCACCCAGGCGATGACGCTGTCCTCGCCCTCGTAAATCGGCGACGGCGCACCCTCGCCCCGCATGCAGCGATCGACGGCCTCGATGGCGAGCTTGCCGGCATGGGACGGCGCATAGGCCTTCCAGCTCGAAATTTCGCCCTTGCGTGATTGCCTCGTCGATATGGTCACATGCAGCGCCTGCTGCACCGCCTGGTAGATGATTTCGGCATCCAGCCCCAACAAAGTCCCGATCCCGGCCGCCGCCGACGGACCGAGATGGGCAATGTGGTCGATCTTGTGAGCGTGCAGGCAGATTCCCTTGACCAGATTGATCTGAATTTCATAGCCGGTCGCGAGGCCGCGCAGCAGATCATGTCCATTGCGGCCCAGCTGCTGCGCGACGGCAAGAATCGGCGGGATGTTGTCACCGGGATGCGCGTAATCGGCGGCCAGAAACGTGTCGTGAAAATCCAACTCTCGCACGGCCGTGCCATTGGCCCAGGCGGCCCATTCCGCATGAAATCTCTGGTCGTTCCCCAGACCGAAAACGCAGGCCCCGCCGTCGCGTGGATGGGCCAGGGCCTGGGCGCGGGCGCTGGCGACCGGGCCGCGATTGATCGCGGCCACCGCCACGGACGCGTTATCGATGATCCGGCAGATCAGCATATCGACAACGTCCGGCGCGACGTCCACCGGATCAACCGCAAGCTCGGCGAATTTCCATGCCAGCTGGTCTTTCCGATCCAGGGCCATCTTTGAAGGATAGACCTTAACTATATGATTTTTCATACTTTTTTCACGTATCCTGCAAGCTCATGATCCGCCGCATCATAGCAAAATGCCCTGCGGGGTCAAACGGACTGGACACGGTTCCCCTGATGCTCCGTTGACGGCGTCACGGCCTCGGGCGACGAACCCAGCGCCATCGGCGTGGTGACCCAGAACATTGTTCCTTTTCCCGGAGCCGACCGGAGTCCGATTTCGAGCCCGAGAAGATGAGCCGTGCGCTCTACGATGGCGAGCCCCAGCCCCAACCCGCGGCTACGATCGCGCGCCGGATATTCCACCTGATGGAATTCCTCGAAAACCCGCGCCTGCTCGGCCTCAGGGATGCCGGGCCCCGTGTCCCATACCTCAACGCGGAGCGTATCTTCAACCCTGCGGCAACCCAGCAAAATGCGGCCCGAATTGGTATATTGCACGGCATTGGACACATAATGATAGATGATGCGCTGTACCAATGCCGGATCGCTGTTCACGATAGCGCTGGACGTCACCACACGAAGATCAATGCTTTTTTCATGCGCCTGTTCGGCAAAAATATTTGAAACATCATCCAGTACTGCCTTGATGGGAAAATCCTCGATCTCGGGATCAACCATCCCGGAATCGAGCCTGGAAATTTCAAGCAATGCATTGAGCAACCCGGACAGGACCTCGCTGGTCATGCAGATATTGCCGACAAGTTCCCCAATTTCCGCATCGCCCTTGGCTTTACGGCTCAACGAATGTACGAACAAATTGAGCGCCTGAACCGGCTGGCGCAAATCGTGGCTGGCCACCGCAAAAAAGCGCGATTTGCCGGATTTTGCGCGGTCCGCACTTTCCCTGGCGTCCCGTAATGCCATTTCCGCCTGATTTCGTTGGGTGATCAGGGCCGAAACAGCAATTGTTGCGAACAACATCATGGCTCGGGCCGGCAGATATGCGGCCAATGGGGCGGTCAGGAAAAACCCCAGGATTGAAAGAACGCCTACAAGCCCGGCGAGTAGCCAGACATCATGCTTGTCAGGCGAGCGCCAAGCCGAAAAGACCGCGACGAAATAAGGGGCCGTTCCGGCCAATTCCAGGGGAAACATCATATCGACGGCAAAAATCGCCGCCGCCACAATCATGCCGACAGCAAATATCAGAATCCGTTTTTCAATTGATGGCTCCAAGCAAAGACTCTCCGCAGGCTGAAAGCGCGTCGGTGATTGAGCGCAGCGCCCCAGTTCCGCTAGTATGGCGGCAACACCTAGAAAGGGAAAGCACGATGACCGGGCACATAATGCGGCTATTTACCGACAGGTTCGATCCGGGCGCGGAGTTGGAACACCCACTGCCGCCGGGGACCCGCTACATGTACCTGGCCGAGGGCATGGCGACGGTGCGAAGCGAAGGCGCATCGGCGACCATGGCGGCGAATTCCGGCTGGTGCCATAACGGCGCGGTGGACATCAAGGCCGGCGCGAACGGCGCGGTCATCCTGCGCTGGGAATTATACCGATTACCCCAGCCCGACCATGGTATCGCCATGGGAGACGGCATATCGTCGCGCCTGACCCTGAACGCGGAAATGACGCTGGACGATCCGGACGGTTATCTGCTGCGCGGCGACAAGGTCGAACTGCCACCCGGCGGCATCGCCTATACCCATACCCATCAGGGCGGGGGCATCCGCTGCCTGCTGGTCGGGGAATTCAATGTCGACGTGGAGGGCGACACCAAAGTCATCAAGCCCTATGAAGCCTGGTTTGAGCGCGGCCCCGACCCGGTTTACGCCTGGGCGCCCGATGACAAGCCGGGCCATTTCGCCCGGGTCATGATCCTGCCGCGCCGGCTCAAGGGCAAATCCTCGATCAGCTATGTAAAGCCCGAGGACAAGGACATTCCAAAGAAACAAACCTACACATTTTTTGCAGATGAGATAATCGAGATATGACAACACCCACTTCAAACATGCGCACCGGCGGCCAGATTCTGGTCGATGCCCTGAAAACACATGGCGCCGACACGGCGTTCTGCGTTCCCGGCGAAAGCTATCTGGCCACGCTGGATGCGCTCTATGACGCCAGCGACGATATCCGGCTGATCGTCTGCCGCCAGGAAGGTGGCGCGGCGAATATGGCGGACGCCTACGGCAAGCTGACGGGCAAGCCCGGTATCTGTTTCGTCACCAGAGGCCCCGGCGCAACCAATGCCAGCGTTGGGATTCATACCGCCTATCAGGATTCGACGCCGGTGATCCTGTTCATCGGCCAGGTCGCCCGCGACATGTTGGAGCGCGAGGCTTTTCAGGAAGTGGATTTCCGCCGCATGTTCGGCCAGATGAGCAAGTGGGTCGCTCAGATCGACGACCCGGCGCGGATCCCCGAATTCATCAGCCGCGCCTATCACGTGGCCACATCGGGCCGGCCGGGTCCGGTGGTGCTGGCCCTGCCGGAAGACATGCAGTCGGAAAAGGCCGACGCGCCCGAAACGGGCCGTTACACGGAAATCCAGGCGAGCCCCGCCACCGCCGACATGGCGACCCTGCGCGACATGCTGTCCAAGGCGAAAAAACCCATGATGTTCGTGGGCGGCAGCCCGTGGAACGAAGCGGCCTGCGCCGACATCACCGCCTTCGCCGAGGCCAACAATCTCCCGGTGGCCGCAACCTATCGCCGGCAGGATCTGATCGACAATCGCCACAAGCTTTACTGCGGCGTCCTCACGCTCGGCACCAACCCCGCCCTGGTCAAACGCATCAAGGAGTCCGATCTGCTGATCGTGGCGGGACCGCAAATCGGTGAGATCATGACCGACGGCTATACATTGATCGACACGCCGCGCTCAAAACAGACCCTGATCCATATCTGTGCCGGGGTCGGCGAACTGGGCAAGGTCTACCAACCCGATCTGGCGATCAATTCGGGCATGGTCCAGTTCGCCGCCGCGGCGCGCGCGCTCGACCCGGTCGATAGCTCGGCCTGGACGGAAGAAACCAAAGCCGCGCGGGCCGCCCATGAAGCCTTCAGCATACCGCCCGACGCGCCGGGCAATCTCAACTACAGCAAGGTGGTCACCTGGCTCGACGAAAACCTGCCCGATGACGCCATCGTCACCAACGGGGCCGGAAATTACACCATCTGGATCCACCGGTTTTTCCGCTACCGGCAATACCGTACCCAGCTTGCGCCCCAGTCGGGCGCCATGGGGTACGGCGTGCCGTCGGGCGTGGCCGCCGCCATCGTCCATCCCGACCGCGAGGTGGTGTCGTTTTCCGGCGACGGCTGTTTCCTGATGAACGGTCAGGAGCTGGCCACCGCCGCCCAGTACGGGCTGAACGTGACGTTCATCGTGGTCAATAACGGCATGTACGGCACCATCCGCATGCACCAGGAACGACGCTTTCCCATGCGGGTCAGCGGCACCGAACTGGTCAACCCGGATTTCGCCGCGCTGGCCAAAGCCTATGGGCTGCATGGTGAGATGGTGGACCGGACCGAGGATTTCCCAGACGCCTACAAACGCGCCCGGGATTTCAACGGCCCCGCCCTGATCGAACTGCGCGTCGACCAGGAAGCGATTACCCCGGCGGCGACGATCTCGGGCATCCGGGAAGCAGCGCTGAAAAGCTGAAGCCGGTCAGCGCATCAGCTTGTTCATTTCGGGATGCAGGATGACATCCCTGGCGAAGCTGTATGTGCCCGGCCCCTTGAGTTCTTCGGCCGCATTGCGGACCAGCGTGGCCGCGGCCAGGGACAACAGCCCGCCGACGCTGACCCGGCGCACGCCGATGTCGCGAAGCTGGGGTACGGTGGGGCTTGGCGCGCCGGACAATGTGTTGACCGGTGCATTGATGCCGCGCACCAGGACGGTGATGGTTTCCGAATCGC
>CALGIA010000527.1 GCA_937916005.1 uncultured Rhodospirillaceae bacterium | reverse complement strand
CAAAGGGGTGTTGGGATGTCAGGTAAAGCCGCTCGCGCAATTGCACGGTCTTCTTCAAAACATGTGATGTTTCTCGTGACCAGCTACGTTCTCGTGCTGGGCGTCATGCTGACACTGGGCAGCATCTAGCGGGGTTTTCAGTCAGCCCGTTCCGCCATCACGGCGAATAGTGGGTCGGTTTCCCCGGGAAATGGCGAGATGTCCTCAAATACAGGCTCTTCGAAACCGCCGGCTTCCGTAAAATAATAACCGACAAGGCGGGCGTGGTCCTCATCTCCGAAGGCGCGCCAGGCTGCGATCGCCTTGGTCGGAAACATCCGGTTCGAGAATGTGACGGCGCAGGGCGCGCCGGGTCGCAGCACTCTGGCAATTTCGCCGAATATGGCGGTCGGATGGACCAGATACTGAACCGACACGGAAATCACGCAGCCATCGAACGACGCATCGGAAAATGGCAGGGTCGGGATCTTGTTGAGATCGGCAATCACGGCGGCGGTGAGCTGCGGGTTGGTCATGAGTTCGACCTCGTTCATGCCGAGACCGGTCACGCTGTGATAATCGACCTCGACCGGAAGATGGGACACGCAGCTCGACATCAGATCGAGAATTTCTCCTCCCTCGGGCAATAGCCGGCCGTAAAATTCAGCCAGGACGGCGCAAGCCGCTTCGTCGATATGGGTGACCAGCCGCGGCGTTTCATAAAAACGCCGATCACTTTCCTCATCCTCGCGGCTGAAATGTTCCGGGTTCAATTCCTATTCCGCCGCCGCATTGGTTCGCTCAAAACCGCGATAATGCTGATCGTTCAGACCGCGAATTCCGGGCAGAACCTCTGACGTAAAGAGCCTGATGCTTTTTTCCGTCAGATCCGCCGGCAGGGTTCCGAACTGCATCATGCAGACCAGGTTCTGGAACCCGGCGCGGTGATGGCGGTCCACAATCGTCTTGCGCACCGTATCGGGGCTACCGCAGATCACGATACCCTTGTCGATCATGTCCTGGATGACCTGTCCGCCCCGCGCCGCGCGCTTGTGGGCCATGATATTCTTCATGGATTGATTGGACATATAGCCCGGCGGGAAAAACATCGTCTGGGAAATTTTCGGCAGGAACACATTGAAAAGGGATTCCATATGGGGCGCGGCTTCCGCGATCGCGGCGTCATCGGTTTCGCCCACATAGACCGGCGTGCTCCACGCGATCTGTTCCGACGACGCGGTGTAGCCATACAGCCGTTCGGCCGAATCCCGGTACAGATCCAGATAGCGCTGCACGGAATCGAACGGGCTATAGGCCTGCAGGTAGGTGTATTTTCGGTCGGGATGGGCCGCCCATTCGATGGTTTCCACGCTGCCCTGGGACGGGCACCAGATCGGCGGGTGGGGCTGTTGGTAGGGTCGCGGCCAGACATTGACGTATTCGAAATGGTAATGCTTGCCTTCAAACGCGAACGGCCCGGTTTCGGTCCAGGCGCGGACCACAAGATCATGGGCCTCCTGGTGGCGTTCCAGAGAGAAGGACGGGTTGACCCCCAGCGAGTAATATTCACAACCGACGCCGCGCACGAAACCGGTAATCAGCCGGCCGCCGGTGATGCAATCTATCATCGCGTGTTCTTCGGCCAGGGTCAGCGGATGTTCGCGCAGACAAAACGCGTTGCCGAGAATGGCGATTTTCACGTCTCGGGTGCGCCGCGCCAGCGCAGACGCCATCACCACCGGCGACGGCATCAGCCCATAGGCGTTCTGATGATGTTCATTGACGCAAATCCCGTCGAAGCCAAGCTCGGCGCCGAGCTCCAGCTCGTCGAGATACCTGTTGTACAGCGCATGGCCTTTTTCCGGGTCGAAATAGCTGTTGGGAAGGGTCAGCCAGACAGAATTATAATTTTCCCGATACCCCATATCGAGGTCCGCGTAGGGCATCAGATGGAACATGTGAACTTTCAGGGACTGATCGGTCATAGCGCCACTGCCTCCACCGGGTCGAACCCCCGATATTCCTTGTCGGACAAGGGTTGAAGCGCCGGCATGACCTCGTCAGCGAACAGACGGATGTTCTTTTCCGTGAGATCCGCCGGCAGGGTTCCGAATTGCAATAAACCCAGAAAATGCTGGAATCCGGCCTGGCGATGGGCGTCGGTGATCTTGCGTCTTACCGTATCGGGGCTGCCGCAGATAACGATCCCCCGGTCGACCAGATCCTCAAAGGTGATTTCACCGCGCACGCTTTTATTGTGCCCCAGGAACCGCCGGTAGGAATCGGTGGTTACGTAGCCCGGCGGAGAAAACATGGCCAGCGAAATTTTCGGCAGGAAGACATTGAACATGGCCTCAAAATGGGGCTTGGCTTCACGATGGGCCTGTTCATCGGTTTCGCCCACATAAACCGGCAGGCACCAGCCGAGCTGTTCCGATGACGCTTCATAGCCGTGCCGGTTCTGGGCCAACCCGCGGAACACATTATGGAACTTCAAAGTCGAGTCGAAGGGCGTAAAAGCGTGTAAATACACGTATTTCCGATCCGGATGCACCGCCCATTCAATGGTTTCCATGCTGCCCATGGACGGACACCAGATCGGCGGGTGGGGTTTCTGATAGGGGCGCGGCCAGACATTGACGTATTCGAAGTGATAATGCTTGCCTTCAAACGCGAACGGCCCGGGTTCGGTCCAGGCGCGGACCACCAGATCATGGGCTTCTTCGTGGCGTTCGCGCGATTTCGCCGGGTTCACGCCCATGGCGAAATATTCCGCGCCAATGCCGCGCACAAAACCGGAAATCAGCCGCCCGCCGGTGATGCAATCGATCATCGCATGTTCTTCGGCCAGGGTCAGCGGATGTTCCCGCAGGCAGAAGGCATTGCCGAGAATGGCGATCTTGGCGTCGCCCGTGCGCCGCGCCAACGCGGACGCCATGACAATCGGTGACGGCATCAACCCATAGGCATTCTGATGATGTTCGTTGACCGCCACCCCGTCGAAGCCCAGCTCGGCGGCGAGTTCCAACTCATCGAGATATCTGTTATACAGCGCGTGGCCTTTTTCGGGGTCGAAATAGCTGTTGGGCAGCTTGAGCCAGACCGAATTATAAAATTCCCGGTGCCCCATATCCAGATCCCCGTAGGGCATCAGGTGAAAAGAATAGATTTTCATCGAATTTGCTCCCGGCGCATTGCCGACCCGTTCTGAACACGAGCCTAACCGGGGAAGACCACGAGGCCAAGTTCCCATACGGGAATCTCAAGCAATCTTTCGTTAACCATAATGCAGCAATTGTAAATGCATAATGGCGCCATGAAACCGCGATCAACCGAAGCATCGTCATGAACTGGAATCGGTTATGGGGCCTGCTGCCGCTGGCGTTGCTTGCCCTGGCGGTCGCCATTCGAATCATGGACCCGACGCCCATCCAGCGCATGCGGCTCGTCACATTCGACGAATTCCAGCGCCGCATGCCCCGCGCCTGGACCGATGCGCCGGTCCGCATCATCGACATCGACGATTCAAGCCTGGAACGGCTTGGCCAATGGCCCTGGCCGCGCACCCGGATCGCGGCACTGGTCGACCGCCTGCGTGAGCGGGGCGCCGCCGCCGTGGTGTTCGACGTCCTTTTCGCCGAACCGGACCGCACGTCCCCCAAACAGGTGTTACAGGTCTGGCGGCGTCTGACCCGGGATCCGGAGCTGGAACGGATTGCGCCGCGCCTGCCCGATCATGACCAGGTTCTCGCCACGGCCATCGGCAAGATACCGACGGTGCTGGGCTTCATGCTGACGGCCGAACCGCAATCGTCGCGGCGGCCCCGCATGAATTGGGGCGTGGCGGTCGCCGGCGACGACCCGCGGCCCTTTCTGGGCCAGTTCCCCGGAGCCATCGTGAATTTGCCCGAGCTGGAGGCGGCGTCGGCGGGCCAGGGCAGTTTCAACAGCAGCGTCGATGTGGACGGCATCATTCGCCATGTGCCGGTTCTGTTCCGCCTCATTGGGGACGGCACCGTGTCCGGCGAAATATACCCGTCGCTGGCCGCCGAGGCGCTACGCGTGGTCCAGGGCGCATCGTCCTATCTGATCAAATCATCCGGGGCCAGCGGTAACACAGCGTTCGGCGAAGCGACCGGGCTGAACAAGGTGCGCATCGGGCGCATCACCGTGCCGACCGACGCCAACGGCCAGATATGGCTGTATGATTCGGGTTATGTGCCGCAAAGATTCATCCCTGCCTGGAAGGCCATGGCGCCCGGAACCAGGGGTGTCGATGTGGAAGGGCGCATCGTCATTATAGGCACCAGCGCGGCGGGGCTAAAGGATATCCGGTCGACCGCGTTGAACCCGGTGGCGGCCGGGGTTGAAATTCAGGCCCAGGCGATTGAGCAGATGATCGTGGGCGACCACCTGCTGCGTCCCGACTGGACCATGGGCGCGGAACTTCTCTGGCTTGTATTTCTGGGCGGCATATTGGTCGTCCTGCTGCCGCGATGGGGTGCGGCCTGGTGCGCGCTGGTCGCGATCGGCGGCGTCGGCGTCGCGACGGGCATGTCGTGGTTCGCCTTTGTCGAACTGCACTGGCTGCTCGACCCGGTATACCCGTCGGCGGTCGCGCTGGGCCTCTATTTGATCCAATCCTTCATCCTGTTCCTGCGCACCGAAGCGGAACGCCGCAACGTGCGCGGCGCGTTCAGCCGTTACTTGTCACCGGCGCTGGTCGCGCGCGTGGCCAATGACCGGTCGACCCTGAAACTCGGCGGTGAAATCCGGGATCTGACCGTTCTGTTCTGCGACATTCGGGGCTTCACGGTGATCTCGGAATCCCTGGAGGCGCAAGCCCTGACCAGCTTCATAAACGCCTTCCTGACCCCGATGACCGACGTGATCCTGAGCCATGACGGCACCATCGACAAATATATGGGCGATGCGATCATGGCGTTCTGGAACGCGCCGCTGGACGATCCGGATCACGCCGATCACGCGGCCCACGCCGTCCTGGAAATGGTTTCAAGGCTGGAGACGCTGAACGATGAATGGCGGGCCGCAGCCGAAGCCGCCGGCGAACCCCACCGGCATATCTCAATCGGTATCGGACTGAACAGCGGCGATTGCTGTGTCGGCAATATGGGGTCGGACCAGCGCTTCGATTACTCCGTGCTGGGCGATGTGGCCAATATTTCGTCCCGGCTGGAGGGCCAGTCGAAGACCTATGGCGTCACGATTGTCGCCGGCGAGGCCACCATCGAGAAAGCCCCTGGTCTGGCTTGGCTGGAAATAGACAGCATCCGGCTGGTCGGCAAGGAAACGCCGGTGCGGATCTATACGCTGCTTGGCGATGAAACCGTGGCGAAATCGGATTGGTATCACGGGCTGGTTTTGGCCCAGAAAAATTTCCTATCGGCCTATCGCGCCGCCGAACTCTATACGGCGGTCGATAATCTGGAATCACTGATTATCGCAGCCGGGGGAAAGCTTGAAGGTCTCACCGATTTATACGAACGCCGGCTCGACGAGCTGCAGCCGAAATTATTCGAAACGGGCTGGGACGGCGTCTACACTGCGGCAACCAAATAATTGCGGCTTACCCTGTAGAGTCCCGATACGTTAAAACAATCGGACTCTCGGGGTTTGGGGATTTCTTGAACGTGAATTTGTCGAAAGTCCGAAGTTATCATGGCCGGGTTTGTGCCCGGTTCATTGGGTTGTTGGCGATTACGATACTGGCGAATTCGGTCATCGCCATCCAACTTGCGCCATCAGCCCTTGCGCAGAGCAATGTGGCGCAGGCGGAAACGGAAAATCTGCTTCGGGATACCCCGGACGCCAATCGCGAGATCGAAAAGACCCGGCGGGAAGCCGAAAAGCAGCGCGATGTCCTGCCCACGCGCAAGGTCACCTATGCGGATATTCTGGCCAACCCGGACGATATTGAACTCAACCTTGCCTATGCCCAGAACCAGATTGCCGACGGCGATGTGCTGGGCGCGTCGGCCACGTTCGAACGCATTCTTCTGCTGAAGCCGGATCATGCGCGGGCCCGGCTTTTATACGCCATCGTGCTGTTCCGGCTTGATAATCTCCAGGAAGCCGAGCGCGAACTTACGGCGGTCAGCAAACAGAGCATGCCGGCCGGCCTGCGCAGCGAGATCAACCGCTATCTCGACCAGATAAAACTGCGCCGCAAGACCACGCGCTATTCGGTCATGGCGTCGGCGGGCGGCCAGTATGACTGGAACAGGAATTCCGCGCCAGCATCCAACCAGCTTCTTGTCGGCGATCTGTTGGGATCCGTGGACGAGAGCGATATACGAACGCAGGATCACGCCTATAATGGTCAGTTGCGATTCGAATTCGATCACGATCTGGGGTATCAGGCGCGCCATCGCCTGAAAGGCTCGATTTCCCATTACCGGGCCGAACAGCGTCTCCGGAAGGAACTCGATTTGCGGGTCTCCACCGCCGATCTGGACCTGGTCTATGACGCCGCCCCCATGAAATTCATTCCGTCCATTTACATTCAGCAGGTCACCCTGGCGGACAGATATTACGCCTTTAACATGGGCGCCAAATTGCGCGGGGAATACCAGTACAACGCCGCCACGCAATTCTTTGGCCACGGGAAATATGTGCGGGAAAGATATTTGGGAATCCCGACATCGACGTCCGCGCCGGAAAAATCCGGCCCGAAAATGACCCTCGGGGTTGGCGTCGGCCACACGCTGAGCCCGACAATGAAAATCACCGTCGAGACCGATCACATCGTCAAGCACGCCCAGCGCAACTTCAACATCTATCGCGGGCAATCATTGAAACTGTCCCACAACTGGCTGCTCGGCAAGGGCATGTTCCTCATCACCTCATTGTCGGGCGAGATCGACAGATACGAGACCGGCGATCCATCGGTCAGCGGATCGACCCGCCATGACCGGATCGGCAAGGCCGGAATGACGTTCGGCATTCCGCTCAACACCGTGATTCCCACGGAGATCCCCATTCCGGTTCTACGCGATCTCTACATGACGGTTTCCGTTTCGGCGACCCGCCAGCTGTCGAACCTGACCAATTACACCTATAACAACCGCACCGCGTCGGTCCAGTTATCCAAGCGTTGGGAGTTCTAGATTTGACCAGATACCTGTCGCCGAAGCTGATTTCCACCTGCCTTGCGGCCACCATGTGCGCCGCGCCCTTCATGGCGGCCACCGGCATGGAACGGGTCGGCAATGCGGCCGCCGTGCGCGGCATCGTCCAGCTCGCCGCCATTTCCGGCGTGCGCGAAATCGGCAAGAAAGTGGCCAGCGGCGAACCCATCTTTCTGGGCGACCGGGTGACGACGGGCCCTGAGGGACGGCTTCAGATCATGCTGCTGGACGAAACCGTGTTCACGATCGGCCCCAAGGCCGCGATCGTGATCGACGAATTTGTGTATGACCCCAAAACCAGCAAAGGCAAGGTCGCGGCATCGGTGCTCAAGGGTACGTTCCGCTTCGTGACCGGCAAGGTTTCAAAACGGGACCCGTCGAAAATGGTGGTGAAACTGCCGGTCGGCTCCATCGGGGTGCGCGGCACCAGCGTCGCCGGACATACCGACGGCATCAGCGCCACGGTCGTGCTGCTGGGTCCCGGACCCAACAGCAATACCGGAGAGCGCATCGGCAGCATTACCGTCACGGGGCTGGGTGTGGCCAACGCCAACGCCTCGGTCCAAATCGTGCGCCCGGGCTTCGCCACCCGGATCACTGGCGCCGATCAAGCACCCACCCCTCCAATCCGTCTGGACCCGGCCCAGATGAGCGCGATCACCGGCCAACTCAGCGGCCCGCCACCCCCTGGACCTCTACTGAAACCGACCAGTCCCCTCCCACCCGGACCACCGGTTGGGGACGTGACCGGGGACGGGACTGCCGGTGGGTTGGCCGGCATCCAGATCGGCGGGCTGTTGCCGCCGCCCCCGGACGGAACCCAATTCCAACCGCCGCCGGGCGACACCACCACCTATGAGCAGCTGAGATCGATCAGCTCGGGAATCGCCAATTTTTCAGGCTTGCCCCGGCCGATTTTTGTCGCCGGTGTCATACGGGGGAATTATAATGTTAATTATAGCTATAATTTCGGCACCCAGACCGCCACCGGCGGAGTTTCGATTACGACCACAAGCGCGTTCACTTCGATAGGAACCGCCTCGTTCCCTCTGCTTGCCAACCCGTTTGCGTCTGGCTCGGGGCCGGTGGATATCTCTGAGAACGGCATTGCGCTTTCTGGCCCGCTCACCGGCGGCGTCGCCAACTTTAACTATAAATTTCTGAATACCAACGGCGTGATATTCGGAGAACTGGTTCATAAGCTTAGCTATACCGACAGCGTGACCGGGACCGGCGTCGGCAAGCTGCAGCGATAGCCGATTGGACCTGGCCCGGGCGAGGGAAACATGATCATCAAACCCTTCATTCAGGTTATGGACAAGCTGGCGCCCGCCGAATTGCACGAAGCGGTGTGGGGAGCCTGCATGTCCAAGAACTGGTATTTCGGGCACGGGTCCGGGAACAATAGCGGCGTGTCGTTCTGGAAGATGGATCTGGATGACGACCCGGCCACCAGCCGGCTATGGGAATTCGCCAAGCCGTCCTGCGAGGAAAAAACCGGCCGCAGCCTGTCGGTGTTGCGCCAATACGCCAACGGCCACACCTACGGCCTCGGCGGCGGCATCCACCTGGATGACAACCGCGAAGGCACATACACCCTGCTCTACTATCCCATGCCGACCTGGAAGACCGACTGGGACGGCGAGACAATCTATCAGGACCAGAACGGCGAGATCCTGCTGGCGGTCAAGCCGGCGCCCAACCGGGCCGTTCTGTTCGACGCACGCATCCCCCATGCGGGCCGCGCGCCAAGCCGATTTTATGGCGGGCTGAGGGTGACGCTGGCGTTCAAGCTTATCGCCGCATAAAGCACCCATTCCTCCGGCGACGGCGCGATGCTAAGCTTCCCACCAAGCTGAATACCGATTTCATAATCGATTTAATAATAGCCGGGGAGAATTCCGATATGGCGAAGCTGAGACATATTGCGTTGAGCGTGAAAGATCTTGAGGCCACGGCAAAATTTTATGAAGACGCCTTCGATATGAAGCGGGTGCGCCAATCGGACGTGGCGGTCATGCTGTCCGATGGCGTGGTTTCCCTGGCGCTGCTGCATTTGAAGTCGAACGACAATGCGCCGGATGAACGCGGGTCCGATTATATCGGGTTGCATCACATGGGATTCATGGTCGACGACATGGCCGAATCCTGCGAGGCGGTCGAAGCGGCCGGTGGAAAATTTCATGGCCAGATCTTAAATGTCGGCGGCGGTCCGGAATTCGAACGCAAATATCGCGACATCGACGGCGTGGTCATCGACGTGACATCGAAAGTGCATGCGGATGCGTCCTGGAAAATACCGACCTGATCCGTCAATCCCGGAAGAGATGGCAGGCTCTGCCGCTTTCTTTTAATTTCCGCTGATCGGCGTGAAGGTGCAGCTGCTGACCCCGCCATCGACCAGGATATCGGTGCCGTTGATATAGGACGCGCCGTCCGATGCCAGGAACACGGCGACTTCCGCGATTTCCTCGCATTCCCCGGGCCGGCCCATGGGGATATTGGCGGTGATGCCGATTCCGGTCGCCGTATGGGCTTCATCCTCGCCGGACCAGAACCGTGCCGTGGTCGGCGATTTGATCAAGCCCGGGCTGATGCTGATGGCGCGGATGTTGTGGGGCGACCCTTCGGCGGCGAGCATGCGGGTCAGGCCCATCACGCCGGCCTTGGTCGCGCCGTGGGCCGCCGTGCGCAAGGGCAGGAATTCGAGATGACCAGAAATCGACGCCGTGCTGAGAATAAGCCCAGCGCCGCGCGCGACCAGGTATGGCCACACGGCCAGGGTGGTCACATAGGGCATGGTCAGCTCATACTTCACCGTCAGGTCCCAATCCTCAACGGTCGACGTGGCGAATGGCCCATGGGAGCGCAATGAACCGGCGTTGTTATAGAGCACGTCAATGCCGCCCCATTCTTCATACGCGACCTTGGCCCAGTCCTTGGCGTTATCCAGGTCGCTCAAATCGAGCGGCTGGATGGAGCGCATGGTTCCGCCGGCTTCCGTAACCATACGAACGGTTTCTTCCGCCTCGGCGACTTTCACGTCGCAGCCAAGCACCTTGGCGCCTTCGCGGGCAAACGCCAGCGCCGCCGCGCGGCCCTGCCCGCCCGCCGTTCCCGAAATCAGCACGACTTTGTCTTTCAAGCCCTTCATGACTCCCCCCTCATTTTCGTATTTACGACTGCCGGCACATGATTACCGCGCGGCCGAAATTCCACAACCCGTTCTTTAACGGGTCGCTGGGCCGGATTGCCATGTCACGGAGATACGAAGAATCAGAACCTGGTCAGCCGGGTCAGCGCCTCGGCCAGTTCGCCTTTGCGGTAAGGTTTGCGGATGATGCCGGATATAGCGCCGCCGAGAGTGAGATCGCCGAGAGTGTTTTCGGCGTAGCCGGTCGTCAGCATGACTTTAAGGTCGGGTAATTTCGCCAGGGCGCGGCGGGCGATTTCGGTCCCGTTCATGTCGCCCGGCAGCACCACATCGGTAAACAGAATATCGATATGGTCATTGTTTTCCAAAACCGCCAGGGCGCCGGACCCATCTTCCGCTTCGAGCACCCGATATTCCAGCTCCCGCAGCATATGAACCACAAGATCACGGACATCCGCGTCATCCTCGACCACCAGAATGGTGCCTGTTCCCGGCTCGACCGTCATCGCCGCATCGGTTGACCCATGATCCTTCGCAACAATTTTGGCGCGCGGCAGATATAACCGCAAGGATGCGCCGCGCCCGATTTCGCTTTCGATGGCGAGAAATCCACCCGACTGCTCGGCAAAACCATAGACCATGCTGAGACCGAGACCGGTGCCCTCACCGATTTTTTTGGTGGTAAAGATGGCTCGAACGCCCGTTCGATAATTTCCGGCTCCATCCCGTGGCCGGTGTCGCTTACTTCCAGCAGGACATAGTCACCCGGGCGCGCGCCCGCGCCGGCGGGAATTTCCTCAGCGCCGATCACCGCATTCGCGGTCCGGATGGTCAGCATGCCGCCATTGGGCATGGCATCGCGCGCATTGATCCGGAAATTCAGCAACGCCGCTTCGACCTGACCTTCGTCGGCGATAACCGGCCAAAGATCGGCGGCGGACTCCACCACGACCGTAACGGATTCTCCCAGAGTCCGGCGGCTCATATCGACCAGCCCATCGACCAGCTCATTCAAATCGATGGATTTGGCACGCAGATCCTGCCGCCGTGAAAAAGCCAACAGCCTCTGGGTCAGATCGCCGCCGCGAATTGTGGCCTTTTTGGCAGTCTCCAGCAGACGCCGCCTGGCCTCTTCATCGCCGAATCCATCTTCGATTAGTTCCAGATTACCCAGCACCACCATCAGCAGATTATTGAATTCATGGGCGACGCCACCGGTCAGCTGGCCGACCACCTCCATTTTCTGCGACTGGCGCAGCTGCATTTCCCGTTGGCGGTCATCCGTGATATCGAAAATGATCACGAAATAGCCCACAATTTCGCCGTCATCACCGAAATGCGGTATTCGCGTGACCCGCCAATTGACGGCTTTTCCATCTTGAAATTGCCGGACCTCTTCCACAGTGGAGCTCTCGCCGGCCAGGACGCGCCCGATATTCGGCAACGCGTTTTGATAGGCCTCTTCGCCACGAATTTCCCGGATAGATTTTCCGATGAGGCTTTCCGGCGTCTCGCCGAAAAAATCGGCATAGGTTTTGTTGACGAAGCAGATCCGCTGCTGCCTGTCGATATAGGCCACAAGGGCGGGAATATTATCGGTCACCAGGCGTATCTGGGCTTCACTGTCCTGCAAGGCCAGATTGGCCTGTATTTCATCGGTAACGTCGGTGCCGATTAAGACGGTGCCGCCGCCGGGCAGGCGTTCCTCGCGAATCCGGCGCCACCGTTCATTGACGAGCAAGGTGTGCACGGTTCCCTTGGGATCCCGGTGACGCGCCATGCGGTCGGCGACCCAGTCCTCGACGGATCCCTCGAAGGATCCCTCGGCGAGGCCGTCATACATTCCCGTGTCGGCCCTGGCCCGCAAGAACGCTTCGAATGTCGTTCCGGGCTGGAGGAGTTCATCCGGCACTTTTGAAAACCGGCGGAATTCCCCATTGCAGATAACCAGCCGGTCATCGGAATCATAAACCGCGAGGGAATCGTTCATGTTTTCGATCGCTTCGGCGAACCGGGCCTGTGATTTATCCGCCTGCAGGCGGGCTTCCACGTCTCGCGTAGTGTCGGTCGTGGTGCCGCGATATCCCTGGAAAATGCCGGCATCATCCAGTATCGGATGGCCATTAACGGTTCGGTACAGACGCCGTCCTTCCTTGTCGAGACGCGAAAAGGGAATGCCGCGGAAGGGCATCTGCGATTGCAAGGCTTGCCTGAGTTCATCGACACCTACATCGAGCTTTCCGGCTTCCCAGAACACTTCGCCGATCAGGGCCTCTTTCGCCAGCTCATATCGGTCTCGTAAAATATCGGAAACCCACGCAATGCGATGATCACGGTCGGTTTCCCACATCCAGTCGGACCCAGAGGCCGCGAAATCACGGAAACGCTTCTCGCTTTCCTTCAGCGCTTTCTGCGCGTGGTCGCGCTCCGTCAGGTCGCGGACCATAACCAGATTCGCGTCCTGCCCGCGCCACGTCATCCGCGTCGAAACGGTTTCAACCAGCGCCAACCCGCCATCAAGCCGCCTATAGCGCAATTCGGTGGGTATGAGCTGTTCCGATCCCTGCAGCAACTCCCGCCGGCGGCGCCGGATATGTTCCTGATCATCTGGATGGACGAAATCGATCGGGTCCGTGCCGAGAATCTGGTCGAGTGACTCGGCCCCCACAAACTTCACGGCGGCCGGGTTTGCGAAAACCGTCTTGCCCT
>CALGIA010000526.1 GCA_937916005.1 uncultured Rhodospirillaceae bacterium | reverse complement strand
GCATGGCCGTCGCCATGCGGAACGCCAATGTCTATTTCGATGTGGTCGGCACGACGCCGGAACATCTTCGCCAGGCGCTTAACGCCATAGGCTCGGAACGGATTCTGTTCGGCACCGACTGGTCGGCTACCTGGCGCTTCGTGCGTGAACCGATGGATCTCTATGCGCTGCGCCTCAAAGTACTCGACGATGCCAGGGTGACCGAGGAAGAGCGCGAAAACATCCTGTGGCGCAACGCGGTCCGCCTGTTCAAGCTGGACGATCTCGCGAATTAGTTTGGCCGGACGCCCTTGATGGTGATGCGGTGCATGGTGCGGCGCTGGGGAAAGTAATCATTGGCGGCATAGTGCTGGGTCGGGCGGTTGTCCCAGAAGGCGATGGTGTTTTTCTCCCAGCTGAGCCGGAACTGGTATTCGGGAATACGCGGCAGAGTGAACAGGAAATCCAGCAGGGTCCGGCTTTCGTCCTCGCGCATATCCTTGATGGCCAGGGTGAACTGCTCATTGATAAACAGAACCTTGTCGCCGGTTACCGGGTGGGTGGTCACCACCGGATGGACCGGATTGGGGTAGCGTTCCTCGAATTCCGCGAGTTTTTCATGGCGTTCTTTTACGGGCAGCCCGGCAAAGCGGCGGCGGAACGGCTTGAAATCGTGAATCGCTTCCAGTCCCGACAGGAATCCCTGCATCTTGTCGCTGAGCCCGCCCAGAGCCGCCGTCATATCCGCCCACATGGTATCGCCGCCGACGGGCGGCATTTCCCTGCAGCGCAGGATCGAGCCCATGGGCGGTTCTTCCCGAAATGTCTCGTCGGAATGCCACATATCGGTCGACAGGACCGGATTGTCCTGGTGGTTATCCAGCACAAGCATTTCCGGCATTTCGGGCAGATGGGGAACGAAGGGATGTATGGTGACCTCGCCGAACATGCGGCCAAAGGCGAGATGCTGATCCGATGTAATGTCCTGATCGCGAAACACCAGCACTTTTTGGGCCATCAGGGCGGCATTCAGCGCCTCGGACTGGCCCTGATCGATCTTGTCCGTAAGATCAAGCCCGCGAATCTCCGCCCCCAGCATGGCGCCGAGGGGAACTATTTCCATATCATTGGCGCGCCGGTCACGCGCACTCAACTGGTTCCCGGATTGAACTGTCTGAATCATCGGCCACTCCCTGAACAACCCCGCAATTGTAATCCGGCAAGAAAGCGCGGCAAAGCATCAAACGAGTCGCTTTCGACGGGCCAAACGCCATATGCTGGTTTCCTTCCAACAGTCTGACAACAAGAGCACCATGCAGCAAAAGATTTCGGTCCGCGGCGCGCGCGAACATAATTTGAAAAATATCGACATCGATTTGCCGCGCAATGCGCTGGTGGTGCTCACCGGGCTGTCCGGCTCGGGCAAATCCACACTGGCCTTCGACACCATCTACGCCGAAGGCCAACGGCGTTATGTGGAAAGCCTGTCGTCCTATGCTCGCCAGTTCCTGGAAATGATGCAGAAACCAGATGTGGATTCCATCGAAGGGCTGTCGCCGGCCATTTCCATCGAGCAGAAAACCACGTCGCGCAATCCGCGCTCGACCGTGGGCACGGTTACCGAAATCTATGATTATTTGCGCCTGCTCTATGCGCGTATCGGGGTGCCCTACTCACCAGCGACGGGCCTGCCGATCGAAAGCCAGACGGTGACCCAGATGGTCGACAGGATCATGGAACTCCCCGAAGGCGCGCGATTATACCTGCTGGCGCCCATCGTGCGCGGCCGCAAGGGCGAATACCGCAAGGAATTCGCCGATTTGCAAAAGCGCGGATTTACGCGGGTTCGCGTCGATGGGGAAATGTATGAAATCGATACGGTTCCCGCGCTCGACAAGAATTTCAAGCACGATATCGAGGTTGTGGTTGACCGGTTGGTGGTGCGCGCCGATCTGGGCAACCGGGTCGCGGATTCGGTGGAAACGGCGCTCGGCCTGACCGATGGGCTGGCAATCATAGAGGACGCGGATTCGGGCGAGCGCATCGTGTTTTCGGCCAAGTTCGCCTGCCCCGTATCCGGCTTCACGATCGATGAAATCGAACCAAGGCTGTTCTCATTCAACAACCCCTTCGGCGCCTGTCCCGGTTGTGACGGGCTGGGCACCAAGCTGTATTTCGACCCTGAGCTTGTGGTGCCCGACCGCAGCAAGAGCCTGCGGGGGGGCGTGATTGCGCCCTGGGAGAATTCATCGTCGAGCTATTACGACCAGACGCTGGATTCCCTTGCCCGTCATTATGAGATTTCCACCCAGACCCCCTTTGAGGATCTGGCGGAACGCGTGCAGACCGCGATTCTGTATGGTTCCGGCACGGAACCGGTCGAAATGACCTATGACGACGGCAAGCGCAGCTACTCGGTCAACCGGCCGTTTGAGGGCGTGATGCCGAATATGGAACGGCGCTATCACGAGACCGATTCAAACTGGGTGCGTGATGATCTCGCCCGGTATCAAAACGTCAGCGCCTGCGAAACATGCAACGGCGACCGGCTGAAGCCGGAGGCGTTGGCGGTCAAGCTCGATGGGCGTCATATCAGCCAGATCACCGAAATGTCGATCCTGGCGGTGCGCGACTGGTTCACGCAACTACCCGGCACGTTGACGCCCAAATCACAGGAAATCGCCAGGCTGATCCTCAAGGAAATCAGCGAACGGCTAGGTTTTCTGGTCGATGTGGGGCTCGAATATCTCACTTTGTCGCGGGGATCGGCGACCCTTTCGGGCGGCGAAAGCCAGCGGATCCGCCTCGCATCCCAAATTGGATCCGGCCTGACGGGCGTTCTTTACGTTCTGGATGAGCCATCCATCGGCCTGCATCAGCGCGACAATGCGCGCCTGCTGGAAACCCTGCGGCGGCTGCGCGATCTGGGCAACACGGTCATCGTGGTGGAACATGACGAAGAAGCCATTCGGGCGGCCGATTATCTGGTCGATATGGGCCCGGGCGCAGGCGTGCATGGCGGTGAAATCGTGGCCGCGGGAACGCCGGCTGAAGTGATGAAATCGGAAAAAAGCCTGACCGCGCAATATCTCACCGGGCGGCGCGTCATCGACATCCCCGGTCAACGCCGCCCCGGCAAGGGCAAGGGCAAAAACGCCCAGCGCATCCAGGTCAGGGGCGCGCGGAGCAATAACCTGCAAAATATCGACGTGAACATTCCACTGGGTACGATGACCTGCGTTACCGGTGTCTCCGGGTCGGGCAAATCGACCCTGATCATCGAAACCCTATACAAGGCCATGGCCCGCCGGTTGCACGGCGCGCGCGCCCATCCCGGTGAGCATGACACGATTGAAGGTCTGGAATTCATCGACAAGATCGTCGATATCGACCAGTCGCCCATCGGACGCACGCCGCGCTCCAACCCCGCGACCTATACGGGCGCATTCACGCCGATCCGTGAATGGTTCGCCGGCCTGCCTGAATCACAGGCCCGCGGCTACAAGGCCGGCCGGTTTTCCTTCAACGTCAAGGGCGGCCGCTGCGAGACCTGCCAGGGCGACGGGTTGATCAAGATCGAGATGCATTTCCTGCCCGATGTCTATGTCCAGTGCGATGCCTGCAAGGGTGCGCGCTACAATCGGGAAACCCTTGAAGTTACCTTTAGAAACAAGTCAATAGCAG
>CALGIA010000525.1 GCA_937916005.1 uncultured Rhodospirillaceae bacterium | reverse complement strand
GATACCGCCGGCGAGCAGATCGTTACGATTGAGCATCAGATGATGCGGTGTCACCGTTGCCGCGATGTTGGAGCCGGACTCACGGACGAAATCGGCGCCGTCTGCGGTCGTTATATGTTCCAGCACCAGCTTGAGTTCAGGATAATCCGAAATCACCCAGGACAGCACGCGTTCGATAAACATTGCCTCACGGTCAAAGATGTCGATATCCGGATCGGCTTCTTCGCCATGAACCAGCAGCGGCATGCCAATTTTTTCCATTCGGGCCAGCACCGGGCGGACATTCTCCCATGCTGTTACGCCATAATCGGAATTGGTGGTCGCGCGTGCCGGGTAAAGCTTCACTGCCGCAAAAACCCCGTCGGCAAAGCCGCTCGCCACCTCGTCCGGATCGGTGGTGTCGGTCAGGTAGCAGGTCATCAACGGTTCAAAATCAACGCCGGTTGGCAGAGCCGCGATAATCCGTTGCCGATAGGCGATGGCATCGGCCACGGTAATGACCGGCGGCGACAGGTTGGGCATGACAATGGCGCGACCGAACTGGGCGGCCGTATAGGGCAGGACCGCTTGCATCATCGGTCCGTCGCGCAGATGTAAATGCCAGTCGTCTGGTTTGCGTATCGTGATGGTGTCGGCAGGTTCGGTCACGGAGACCTCAAACTGGCGGGTTCAGGATGGCTTCATAAAGCACATCGGCACCGCACAGGAAATCGTCTATTTCCATTGCTTCATGCGGATTGTGCGACCCGTGTTCGTTGCGGACGAAGATCATGGCCGATGGAATACCGGCATTGGCGAACACCGCCGCGTCATGCCCTGCCCCACTGGGTATCGTCTCTGCCGGAAGAGATAATTGTTCGCATGTCGCCAACAGGTGATCGATCCAGCCCTTGTCCATCAACGCGGGCGACGAAAGCGAGCGACGGTCGAATTCGAAAGTTACCCCTCGCTCACGGCATACTGAATCGGCCTCACTGCGCATGAGTTGATAGAATGTCTCAAGCGTTTCAATCGACTGGCTTCGTGTTTCCAGGCTGAATCCGCATTCTCCGGGAATCCGCGACATCGCATGATCTTCCGGCTTGGTTGTCAGGATCCCGGCAGTCAACACCAGATCGAGGCCGCGCTCGAGCAGGACCCGCCAGTGCTCGTCAAGCCGCCCGAGCAGATTGGCGGTCGCCAGCACGGCATCATGGCGCAACCAGCGCGGCACCGCGCCGGCATGTCCCGCTTCGCCCAGGCATCGTATGTCCCCATGACGGATGTTGCCGCGAAGGCCCGTCACAATGGCCACCGGCCAATCGCGCGCGACCATCACCGGGCCCTGTTCAATATGGAGTTCCAGATAGGCGCCGATTTCATCGTCGGCAATCAGTTTCTCACCACCCGAAATACGATCGATTTCGGCACCACAATCCTTCATGAAGGCGCCAAGCGTTTTGTCCTCGGAGCGGTGCGGCCGTTCCAGGTCATCGGCGGCGAGACCACCGAACAGGGCGCTCGACCCCAGATAACACAGTCCGAACCAGGCGCTTTCCTCGCCGCGCAACGCCATGACACGAATGGTCCGCTCCGGGATGATTCCCGCCCGCTTCAGGCGTATCACGGCAAGCAGGCCGGCAATAACACCCGCCGCGCCATCGTAATTTCCCCCTTGCGGCACAGAATCAAGATGCGAGCCGCAGACGATACAAGGGGCATCCGGATCTTTTCCCACAAGCTCGATAACGAGATTGGCGGCCGCGTCATAGCGCACAGCAAGTCCTTCTTCCCGCGCAATTCCTGCACAATATTCCATTGCCGCGGTTTCACCGGGACCATAGGTCGCGCGGCTGATGCCCGGACCATCCCGGCTCATATCGCGTAAATCGTCAAACATGCGTGTGGCGAGCGCTTTACGCGCCGCCTTATCCAGTAATCGCTGACCAGGGAAATCGTGGATACGTGTATTCATCGAACCGCCTCCAATATATCCGTGTCGAGATCGTCATCGCGCACCGC
>CALGIA010000524.1 GCA_937916005.1 uncultured Rhodospirillaceae bacterium | reverse complement strand
ATAGGATTTCAACCATCCTCTTACACGGAGTTTTCGCCCGACATAGGATTTTATGTCGATCTTGGCGCGCTTGAACGACTGATGGCTTCGCGGCGATATGCTGATGGTGAAATCCGTGCGCCAGTTTTTACCGAAATTAAGATAGCCCCGCCCACGGACAATTGCCGCAGACATCACGCGCCCTTCGACAAGTTGAAACATGTCGATAAAACCCGATGTTTCGTCCGATTTCAAGACACGGTAAAATCGATGATCCCATATTCCCAGCCGTGCCGCGCGCGCCACGCGCTCGAGCGCCAAAAGATCGGTCGTGCGCGCCCGGTTGTCGTAAAAACTGTACACACGCGCCAGGCCTAGGGAGATGATTTCCCCCTGTATCCACCGGCCCCGGCTGTCAAATATGTGCGCCAGCAGGCGGCCGTGGCGGTCAATTTTTCGTCCGTCATAGCGCAGCGAAATCTGTTGGTGGAGCGTCAGTTTTTCCAGGGCGAATTTCGATTCTTTCGATAACGGCCAGGCCTTGAAACCATGCCGGCCAAGGGGCAGCTTGGGCGCTTGGATTCCCGTCAACCGGATCTGGCTACCGTTATCAAGGCGAACCGTATCTCCGTCGACCACCGAGGCGACCCGTCCGGTGGCGACCGTTTCCGGCGCCTTTCGCTCACGCGCCTGGCTTGCCGGTTGAACGGCGAGGCAGGCCAGCAGCGAAATCAGGATTATGCGGCGCAAGGAAGTCTCCATGTTTGCGCCACTATAGGCCCAACAGGAACCGCTGTAAGGGGATTGCCGTTCTCGGGGCGGGCTATAGAATGGAGCACCGCCACGAAATTTCATCCACCAGAGACCAGCATGACGCGCGACCATCTTTATCCGCATATCGAACCCTATCGTTCAGGCCAAATTCAACTGGACGACATTCACACCATGTACTGGGAACAATCGGGCAATCCGGATGGCATCCCGGTGGTTTTCCTGCATGGCGGACCCGGTGCGGGAACCATCCCGGCTCACCGCAGGTTTTTTGATCCTGAAAAATATTGCATCGTGGTCTTCGATCAGCGCGGCGCGGGCCGGTCGATCCCGTTGGGTGAACTCCGCGACAATACCACGTCCCATCTGATTGCCGATATGGAAACGCTCCGCACCCAACTCCGCATCGAAAAATGGCTTCTTTTTGGCGGGTCCTGGGGCAGCACCCTTGCCATCGCCTACGCCGAAGCTCATCCGGAGAAATGTCTCGGGCTTGTTATGCGCGGAATTTTTCTGGGCCGCGAACAGGAACTCGACTGGTTTCTCTATGGCTGCCGCACGGTGTTTCCCGAAGCCTGGGGAAAGCTGGTCGACTCGTTGAGCGATTCCGAAAAAAAAGACGTCCTCGGCGCTTACCATCATGTCCTGACCGAGGGAACGGTTGAGGAAAAACTGCGGGCGGCGCGGGTGTGGAGCAGGTATGAGGGCGCTTGTTCCACCTTGATGCCCAGCCCCGAGACCGTGGCGGCGTTCGGCCAGGACAACATGGCGCTGGGTCTTGCCCGGATAGAAACCCATTACTTCGTCAATGAATTATTCATGGGTAAAAATGCGCTGCTCGATAACATCCACCGGATCCGGGATATCCCCGGAATCATCATACAGGGACGCTACGACAT
>CALGIA010000523.1 GCA_937916005.1 uncultured Rhodospirillaceae bacterium | reverse complement strand
GCAAGCCGCCGCGCCGTATAAAACGATCCCAATAATCCGAAGAATACCCATAACTGATTGAAATTAAATAAAAAACTACTCGAATGCCAAACATTGGTTAACGTTATGGTAATGCGCCGCACAGTAAATTCACCCATGGGATTTTCAGGGAATGTACCGGCGATGAAGTTAGATCTTCCGCGCGCTAAAAGCGCCGTTTTGATAGCCTTGACAGCATTGGTTTTGACCGGCTGCGCCGGCGATCCGTCGGACCCGCTTCGCGATTCCGTCAGAAATTCCCGCGTCGGCGCACCCGGTGAGCCTGAGCGGACCGCCTCTTTAATGCGGGTGGCGGATGCCACTGCGCGTTCCGGCGATCTTGCTTCGGCGGCGTCGTTGTATCGGCGCGCCCATCTGTTGAACGAAGTTAATTCGGCTCCCCTGATTGGCTTGGGTAACGCGCTGTCCGGGCTCGGCGCCCATGAACAGGCGGCCGAAGCCTTCCGTAAGGCCATTAAGGCCCAGCACGCGGACCCCGATGCGCTTCAGAACGAGAACGCCGATGCGCTGCATGGTCTGGGTAATGCGCTGATCGCGCTCGATCAACCGAGAGCCGCGATTGATCAGTTCGAGGCGGTGCTAAAAATCAAAAATGCCGTCCAGACCCGGACCTATAACGGAATTGGCGTGGCTCATGACATGTTGGGCGACCATGAAACCGCACAGGCATTCTATCGCACCGGACTGAAGGACAAGTCGGACAGCCTATCATTGCGCAATAACCTTGGCCTCTCGCTCGCGCTTGCCCGAAAGTTCGATGAAGCGATCGAAATCCTCCGCCGGGTTGCCGCGGATACGCGCGCCGGCAGCCGGAATCGCCTCAATTTGGCGTTGGTCTATGGGCTTTCCGGCAATAATACGGCGGCGGGGGAAGTCGCGCGTCTTGATCTTGATGAGCCCGCTGTTCGCCGCAATCTGCTCTATTATCGTACGTTGCGCGCGCTCAATGACCCCAAGGCGACGCTGGACGCGGTCGGCGCCGGCGGCATCGCGCCCAAGGGATTCACCGGAGAATCATCCATCGGCGGTTAATCCAGGGATCGCGGACGAACACCTCAAGACCCCTTTTGGCTCCGGCTGGAAGGGGTTTTTCGTGTTCACTCAGCGTGTAAGATGAATGCGCGCTGAAGCTTCTTTGGGGGGCGGTTTGAACGAGGCTGAGGAATTTGATTACATCATCGCCGGCGCGGGGTCGGCGGGTTGTGTGCTGGCCAACCGGTTGAGCGAAAATGGCCGCTACCGCGTGGCCCTGATTGAGGCCGGCGGCACGGATGACTGGATCTGGTTTCACATTCCGGTCGGCTATCTGTTCGCCATCGGCAACCCCAGATCGGACTGGATGTTCCGGACAGAGGAAGACCCCGGTCTGAACGGGCGCAGCCTGGCCTATCCGCGCGGCAAGGTTCTCGGCGGCTGTTCCGCCATCAACGCCATGATCTATATGCGCGGCCAGGCGGCTGATTATGACGGCTGGCGGCAGCTTGGGCTCGACGGCTGGGGCTGGGACGACGTGCTGCCCGTTTTCAGAAAGCACGAAGACCATTTTGCCGGCAAAAGCGATCTGCACGGGGCCGGGGGGGAATGGAAGATCAACCAGCCCCGGGTGAGCTGGGAAATCCTCGATTCCTTCATCGATGCCGCCGAACAGGCCGGTATTCCAAGAACATCCGACTTCAACACGGGCGATAACGAAGGCTGCGGCTATTTTCAGGTCAATCAGGTCAATGGACGGCGCTGGAGCGCGGCGCGTGGTTTCCTGAATCCCGCTCAAAAGCGTCAAAACCTCACAATTGTCACCAACGCATTGGTCGACCGGGTCACTCTGGACGGCAAGACGGCGACCGGCGTGGTCATCCGGCAGGATGGCCGTGAGCGGGTTTTAAAGGCGCGCGGCGAGGTGATCCTGAGTACGGGCGCCGTTGCCTCACCGGCGATCCTGGAACGTTCGGGCATTGGCTGGGGCGACCGGCTCGCCGCTCTCGGGATCGAATTGGCCCATGATTTGCCCGGCGTCGGCGAAAATCTGCAGGATCATCTCCAGCTCCGCCTGATTTTCAAGATTTCGGGCGCGCCGACGCTCAACTCCCAATATAAATCGCTTTTGAAGCGCATGGGCATGGGTTTGCAATATGCGCTGTTCCGGCGGGGCCCCATGACCATGGCGCCATCCCAGCTCGGCGCGTTTACCCGGTCGTCGGCGGATTTCGCGACGCCCAATCTGGAATTCCATATCCAGCCTTTGTCGCTGGATAAATTCGGCGACCCGCTGCATGCGTTCGATGCATTCACCGTCAGCGTCGCCCATCTGCGGCCGTCGAGCCGGGGGGCGATCCATGCCCGGTCGCGCGATCCCAATGACGCGCCGGTGATTGCGCCCAACTATCTGTCCAGCGAAGATGACCGACGCGTCGCCGTGGATGCCATCAGGCTGTCGCGGCGGATCGTTTTCACACCGGCGATGGAACGCTATGGGCCTGTCGAGTATCTGCCGGGCGCTCAACTGATCAGCGACGAAGACCTGGCCAATGCGGCAAGGGATGTGGCAACCACCATTTTCCACCCGGTCGGCACGGCCAAGATGGGTGTGGACAGTGACCCCATGGCGGTCACCGATGGAAGGCTCCGGGTGCGCGGCATGGACAAACTCCGCGTGGTCGACGCCTCTGTAATGCCGAACATCACGTCGGGCAACACCAACTCGCCCACCATGATGATCGCCGAGAAAGCCGCCGGAATGATTTTGGCGGATGTCTGACCGGCCAATTTGTCGACAAAATCCGGGTCATTGAATTCCTGGAGGGATACATTATATCGCTTGGATAGCTGTTGCCCATTCGATTAATATCCGGTACGCCAATTACCCGCGTTATCCCCTGACTATGTGAGCGTTCAACCGACCGCTCCGCCGCGTGCCGTCGGCAAGGCGGCCTTCAACGAATACGGAGAAACCATCCATGTATACGCTTTATTTCGCGCCCGGCGCCTGCTCCATGGCGGCACATGTGTTGCTCGAGGAATGTGGCGCGGTGTATGAAGTCAAACCGGTCGCCCTGGCCAAGGGCGAGCAACGCACCGAGGAATACCGCAAAATCAATCCTCACGGGAAGGTCCCGGCGCTGGCGGTCAACGGCAAGGTGATAACCCAGAATGCGGCGATTTTACCCTATATCGCCGGCCAGTTTCCCGGTGCAAATCTTTTGCCGTCCGATCCCGTCGATGTCGCCAATTGTGTGGCGGTGGTCGGGTGGCTCGCCAGCACCGTCCACCCTGCATTCTCCCTCGCCCTGCATCCCGAGCGTCCCGCCGGCGGCGCCGACATTGGCGAGGCGGCGCTGAAAGCCATCAGCGACACGGCGCATAAATCATTTTGGACGTGCCTGGAGGAAATCGACGAGAGGCTTTCCGGCAAACAGTGGATGATGGGCGACCAATTCACCTTCGCCGACCCCTACGCGTTGGTTTTTTACGGCTGGGGCGTGCGTCTCGGGCTGCCGGTCGCGGATCTCAAGAATTACACCGCGTGGAAGGACCGCATGATAGAGCGGCCAGCGGTCCGCAAGGTCCTCGAAAAGGAACAAAGCCCCCTTCTCAAAGCGGCGTGATGCCTGCCGTCCGCCTCGGTATTATGAAATGCCGGGATACCGCCAAGGGCCGATGATTCCGGAAATTGATTTTGTCTTGGGCCGAGGCGGGAATTCGTTGCTTTGCTGGGCGTAGACCTCTTGCGCCGACGGGCGCGCGCCGACCTGGTTCCGCCAATTGTCGATATGGGGAACCCGTGCCGGATCCAGCAGATCCGGTTCGATTTCGCCGATCCGGTGAACGATGGCCAGGATGCTGATATCGGCCAGTGAAAATGCGTCGCCGGCCAGCATCGCGGTCTCGCCCAGGGCGTCTTCGATACGCCCGATGCCCCAGGCCATTTTGGCGCGCGCGGCGTCGCGTTCTTCCTGGGAGAATCCGCCCTTGGCGAATTTGCGCCAGCGTTCTCGGCGGTCGGGAACGGGAACATGTTCAATGAGAATGTCGATTTCTTCCGGCGTCAGATCCTCGATCTTTGTGGACAGGAAAGCCGTATAGGTCGCGACCATGACCGCCAGATGGATGTCGTCGGCGGTCCATGTCCACAGGCGCATGCGGGCGCGCCCTTTGGGATCGGCCGGTTTCAGCGCCGGCCCCGGAAACGCCTCGTCGATATATTCATTGATGGCTAGGGCATTGATGATGGGCGCGCCGTCATGCACCAGGGTCGGCACAACGCCGATCGGGTTGAGCTTGAGATATTCGGGGTTAAGGTTTTCGTAGTT
>CALGIA010000522.1 GCA_937916005.1 uncultured Rhodospirillaceae bacterium | reverse complement strand
ATGATGTCCTCCCTGTGTAGCGGCGTAGCGGCGTAGCGGCGTAGCGGCGTAGCGGCGCGCAACATTAGGCCGGCTGTATCCGAGCGTCAATCGTTCGGGGCGCACGGTTTCATCCCCCCGGTGACACATGCGCCCATCAATGCCATCATCCAGGCAGCCAAAATCAAGATGCGGGAGGATATTCCGATGACCGACCATTCTGGCGGCAAGCTGACCGGGGCCGATATCCGCGCCAGGCTGAACCATCCGGTGGTGGATTCCGACGGGCATATGATGGAGACCAGCTTCGCCGTGCTGGATTTCGTCAAGCAGGTCGGCGGGGCCGATATCGCCGAACGCTATGAGGGCTACATGAAGGCCAACAGCGCGGGCAACAGCCGGCGCGCGGTCTGGGTCGGGAATTCGGGGCCCGGGTCCATCGACAGGGCCACGGCCATGCTGCCCGGCCTGTTCCGGTCGCGGCTCGAATCCGCCGGGATCGATTTCGGCATCGTCTACGGCACCCATGCGCTCAGCGTGATGCAGATCGGCGACGACGAATTCCGCCCCGTGGTCTACCGGGCCATGAACATGCTCTATGCCGACATGTTCCGCGATGTGCAGGACCGGCTGACCCCGGTGGCGGTGATCCCCATGCACACGCCGGAAGAGGCGCTGGCCGAGCTGGATTTCGCGGTCGGCGAGCTGGGCCACAAGGCCATCGTCATGAACACCATGATCTACCGCCCCGCGCCGGAGGTGGTCGCCGGCGCGCCCGACTACGCCAGATACACCCTGGCCCCGACCTCGCCCGCCATCGACGTGGGCGACCGCTATGATCCGGTGTGGGCCAAGTGCGTCGAGCTTGGCGTCGCCCCGAGCTGTCACAACTCGTTCCGCGGACGGGGCTCGACCCACGCGTCGCCGGTCAATTACGTTTTCAATTCGCTGGGCAGTTTCGGCCAGGGCAGCGAATTCTTCTGCCGCGCGCTGTTCATGGGCGGCGTGCCGCACCGGTTCCCGACCCTGAAATTCGCCTTCCTGGAAGGCGGCGCGGGCTGGGCGGCGCAGCTTTACAACACGCTGTTCGAATATTGGGAAAAGCGCAATCTGGAAGCGTTGCGGGTCAATCTGGACCCGGCGAAACTCAATGTGGATCTGCTGGTCGAGATGTTCGGGAAATGGGGCAATGACTATCTGACCCCGGACCGGATCCGCGCCGAGCCCCATCAATCGTCCAACTCGGTGCTGCTGGTCCCGCCGGAAGAGGTCGATGATTTCGCCGGTACGGGCGTGACCAAACCGGAACATATCCGCGACATCTTCGCGCGCAATTTCTATTTCGGCTCGGAAGCCGACGATTCCATGACCGCGGTGGCGTTCGATCCCAGGCTCAACCGCTACGGCCTCAAGCTGAACGCCATCCTGGGCTCGGACATCGGCCACTGGGACGTGCCCGACATGACCAGGGTCATGGTGGAAGCCTATGAGATGGTCGAGCACGGGCTGATCACCGAAGACGATTTCCGCGATTTCACCTTCGGCAACGTTGTCCGGATGCACGCCGGCATGAATCCGGATTTCTTCAAGGGCACGGCGGTGGAAGCGGACGTGGAAGCGTATAAGGCCGAACTGGCGAGCGTATAGCGGCTGGGGCGGCGAAGTAGCGAGAGCGTGTCGTCGATGAGTGGTATCCGCGTACAAACATAACCCACACACTTACCCCCCGGATCACCCCCCCGGATCAAGCCAAGGAGGCTGCGCCATGACCCGTTCCACCGACCGTATTCTCACCACCCATGTGGGCAGTCTGCCCCGGCCCCATGATCTGCTCGACATGATGAAATTCCGGCTTACCGGCGAGGGGGCGGCGGTGGAAGACGGCGCGTATCAGGCGCGCGTCACGGCGGCGGTGGCCGATATTGTCCGGCAACAGGCCGAGTGCGGGCTCGACATCGTCAATGACGGGGAGAGCTCCAAGCCGGGTTTTTTCGTGTATGCGCGCCAGCGGATCAGCGGGCTCGAAGCCCGGCCGGACGAGAAATATGTGCTGTATGAAGCCGAGCGCGCCGCGTTTCCGGAATATTACGCGGAGTATTTCGCCAAGGCCATGCTGGGCGGCAATGTGGCCCCCGTGGTGCCGCTCTATGCGGTCGGGCCGGTCGAATATATCGGCCAGGAGGATATCGCGCGGGATCTGGCCAATTTGCGCGCCGCCATGGATGCGGCCGGATGCAAACATGGCTTCGTGCCGTCGACCGCGCCCAACTCGGTGGCCTTCAATGAATATTACAAGGACGATGAGGAATTCCTGTTTGCCGCCGGTGACGCCATGCGGGTGGAATATCAGGCGATCATCGATGCGGGGTTCGATCTGCAGATCGACGATCCGTTCCTGTCGGATATCTTCGGCGATCCGGAGCTCGACGAGGCGCGGAAAATCCGCAAGGCGGATATTTTCGTCGAAAGCCTGAACAATGCGCTGCGCGATATCCCGGAAGACCGCATCCGGTTTCATACCTGTTACGGCATCAATGAAGGGCCGCGCATCTTCGAACCCCAGCTCGGCGAGGTGGTCGCGCACATGCTGCGGGTCAAGGCCAATGTATATTCCTTCGAAGCCGCCAACCCGCGCCACGAACATGACTATCATGTGTGGGAAAACACCAAGCTGCCCGACGGCAAGGCGATCATGCCCGGCGTGATCACCCATGCCAGCAATATCGTCGAACATCCCGAACTGATCGCCGAATGGCTGACGCGTTTTGCCGGGCTGGTCGGGCGCGAAAACGTGATCGCCGGCGCCGATTGCGGGTTCTCATCCCAGGCCTGCTACCACACCGAGGTCCACCCGACGGTGATCTGGGCCAAATTCAGGGCCATGGTCGAGGGCGCACGGATCGCCAGCGATAAATTGTGGGGCTGAGCCGGTAGGCCGGAGCGCGGAAGCGCGGGCCGTCTCCTATGACATATGCCGCATGATCCAGATTAATGCCGGGCCCATTGCCCGTGGCTAGTCTGGTCCCTGGTTAAACCCAGGCATGGGTGCATAACGAAGGGGACGGGACGATGGACAAAGGGATGATGAATACGAGATACGGCGCGGCGGCGAAATTCACCGGGGCGGTTACGGTGGCGTTCATGACCATGGCGCTATTGGCGCTGGCCGTGATGGGGGTCATGATTTTCATGACCGGACCGGCGGGCGCGGCCAGCGTGCTTTCGCAGGGGTCGGACATGATGATGCCCGGCGGCCAGCAGATGCCCCAGATGCCCCGGATGCCGAATTCCTCCCCCGGCATGTCCTCCCAGGACATGCCTAATAAAGGAATGTCCTCACGGGACATGCCGCATCAAGGCATGACGGGACCGGGCATGATGGGAAGGGACATGATGATGGGCCAAGGGTCCCACCGGAACTGGGGGTCCCACCGGGACCGGCGATATGGCCACCGGGGCGGGGGGTTCGGCGACCGGGTCCGGCCGGTCTCCCATCTGACCATCGAGGACGTGCGCCATCATTTCCAGCATCGTCTGGCGCGGCGCGGCAACAAGCGGCTGAAGCTGGGCGCGGTCAAGAAGATCAACGACGACACCATCACCGCCGATATCGTCACGGTGGATGAGTCCCTGGTCCGGCGATTCAGCGTGGATCGCCATAGCGGCCGCATTTCAAGGGAAAATTAAGTGATGCGGAAATGCCGGACACTTGGCCTGTCGGCGCTGGCCGGCATGGTCTTCCCCGCCCTGGCCCGGGCCCAGATGCGGAGCGACTATGTTCACGGTCCCCATGGCGCGGGCTGGGGCTGGGGCGATGGCTGGCACGGCGGCGGCATGGTCATGGGGTTCTTCATGATGATCCTGATTGTCGCCATCATCGCCGGGCTGATCGTGCTGGCGGTAAAATGGATTGGCGGCGACAAGCGCGGTGGTGGATCGGGGTCATCCGGCCGGGAGGCGCAGGATATTCTGCGGGAGCGTTTCGCCCGGGGTGAAATCGACGCCGCCGAATACGAGGAACGCAAACGGGTTCTCACCGATTGACCGGCCCGGTCAGGCTTTCAGAACCCGGTCGAACAATTCCGCCAGTTCCGATGTCCCATAAGGCTTGCGGATAAACCAGGGCTGTTCGCCGAGCGCCGCCAATTCATTGACTTCCCCATCGGGGTAGCCCGATGTGAAGATCACCTTCAGGTCCGGGATTCTCTGGCGCGCCTCGCCGGCGATGTCGGGACCGGCGAGAGCCCCCGGCAGCACCACATCCGTAAACAGCACATCGATGTGCAGGACTTCCTCCAGCCGCGCCAGGGCCGTCACGCCGTCCGCGGCCTCGATAACGATGCAGCCAAGCCGTGACAGCAGGCCCACCACGATTTCGCGCACGGCCGGATCGTCCTCCACCACGAGAACGGTGGCGCCGGGCTGGGAAACCGGCGGACTCTCATCCTGCCCGCCTTCCCTATCGACCGCCACGCCGTCCAAATCGCCGCGCGGCAGGTAAATCCGGACCGAACTCCCCCGGTTCACCACGCTTTCAATATGGAGGAATCCGCCGGACTGTTCCGTGAAGCCGTCAATCATGCTGAGGCCGAGACCGGTTCCCTGGCCCACATCCTTGGTCGTAAAGAACGGCTCCAGGGCATGTTCAAGAATTTCCGGCGTCATCCCGGTTCCGCTGTCGGAAACTTCCAGCATGACATACTCCCCCGGAACCACATTCGGATGGTCGGCCAGCAGGCGGTCACCCACAATCCGGTTCGAGGTGACGATCCGGATCTTTCCGCCCCGGGGCATGGCGTCACGGGCGTTGAGGGCAAGATTCAGCAGGGCGCTCTCCAGCATGGTGGCATCCGCGCGAACCGGCCAGATGCCGGAATCGAGATCGGTTTCGATCGCAACCTTTTCGCCCAGCGTCCGTTGCAGCATCTCGTGCATATCGCGGACAAGTTCATTCGGGTCGAGCTCCACGATTTTCAGGGACTGCTTGCGCGAAAACGCCAGCAGCTGGTTGGTCAGGTCCGCCCCGCGCATTGCGCCGCGCATGGCCGAAGACAGAAATTTCCGCGCGTCATCGTCCAGACCGCTATCCATGGCGCGTTCAACATTGCCGACGATCACCATGAGAAGGTTGTTGAATTCATGGGCGATGCCGCCGGTTAACTGTCCCACCGCTTCCATTTTCTGCGCCTGGCGAAGCTGTTCCTCCGCGTGTTTCCGGTCGGTCAGATCAATGAAGGTCCGCTGGATCGCATAGTCGCCATCCCAGAATATGCGCCGCGCGAAAACCTGAACGGGAACGACCGAGCCATCTTTTTTTTGACCATCGAATTCATAGGTCAGGGACTCGCAAACACCGTCATACAAATCCTTCGAATATTTCGCAATACGGTCCCGGTCCCCGTCGCCGATCAGTCCGCGCGACGGTATGGCCATCAGATCATCGACCGACCCGTAACCGAACAACTCCGCCAGCGCGGGATTGGTAAAGATCCGGCCCCTGATTTCCGATCCGATCTGGATGCCGAAATTGGACCCCTCGATGAGATCCCGATTACGCTCCTCGCTTTCGCGCAGGGCGGCCTCCATCCGTTTCCGTTCGGTGATGTCGAGAACCAGGGCGAAATAGCCCCGGGCCTTTCCGTCCGCGCCGATATCGGGAACGCGGATCGCCTCGTAAGAGAAAACCTTGCCGTCCCTGGTTCTCTCGGATTGCTCCACGGAAACCTCGCCATCGACGAGAACTTTTTCGATATATCGCCGGCTGGCCTCGCTTGCCTCGGTTCCCCGGAGCTCTTCAAGACTGAGGCCCAGAATTTCATCGATGGAAAGACCGAACCAGTCCTCCGCCCGCTTGTTTGCAAACCGTATCCGCTGATCGATATCCGTATAGAAAATCAGCGCCGGCATGGCGTCCGTAACGAGCCGCAACTCCGCTTCACGGGCGCGCAGCCTGTCCTCGGCCCGTTTTCGTTCGGTGATGTCATGATGAATGGCGGAAATCTCCACGACATTCCCCGTGTGATCTTTTATGAACGAGATCGTGACGAGGACGTTCAAAAATGTTCCGTCTTTACGCCGGCGCACGGTTTCATACCGCTTGACGGACCATCCCTCCTCCACCGCTCTCAGGTTCGATGCGGATTCCTCTACCAAGTCTTCCGGCGCGATGAGCCGGATAATGGATTTTCCAACCGCCTCCTTTTCAGAATAGCCATAGGCATTTTCCGCGCCCGCGTTCCATGAGGTGATAATACCATCCAGATCCGTCGTGAAGATGGCGTCGGCCGAATTTTCCACGATCGCGGCCAGATGTTGATTATTGAGTTCGGCCCGCTTGCGGTCGGTGATGTCATGTTGAATGCCGGCAATCTCCACGACATTCCCCGTGTGGTCTCTTATGGGCGAAATCGTGATGAGAATGTTCAAAAGCGTTCCGTCTTTACGCCGGCGCACGGTTTCATACCGCCTGACGGACCAGCCTTCCTCCGTCGCTCTCAAATTGGCCGCGGATTCGTCCGCCCTGTCTTCGGGCACGATCAACTGAATGATGGATTTGCCAATCGCCTCTTTCTCCGAATAACCAAAGGAATTTTCCGCGCCCGCGTTCCATGAGGTGATAAT
>CALGIA010000521.1 GCA_937916005.1 uncultured Rhodospirillaceae bacterium | reverse complement strand
TGTGCATTTCCGGCTGACCGCCCGGCTGAATTTCCATGATCCGGAAAATCGTGCCGTTGGGACCGGGCGGGCGGCCGATCTCGACCGCACCGGCATCCGCATCACCCATATTATCCGCCGGCGACTGGTCGGTGGTCCAGATCAATTGGGACGCATGGCCCGGCCGGCGCGATGTGGGGTTGTCGGCATTGCCATCGATCAGGATCTTGGTTTTGCCGTTGGCATCGTGGCCGGTGACAACGCGGCGAATATTGAATGACATGGGAATCCTTTCCGGAATTTGTATTCTGGAAGCTAATCGAGCCCTGCGCCCGCTGCAAGGCTCCATAACGGTGGAAGACGCAAGTTGCCGGAGTTGGGACCGCCACTTATGATCTCAGCCACGCGGTAATGGGAAATGTGTCATGAAGCTGATCAGCTATCGCCATGGTGGCGCGGAAAAATACGGCGTCGTTTCGGGCGACGGGGTGGTGGATATGTCGGCGCGGTTGGGAGACCGCTATCCGACCCTGCGGGATGCGATCGCCGGGCTGGCGCTGGATGAAATGGCGCGGCAGGCGGGCGGCGCGTCCGCCGATTTGGCATTGCCGGATATTGAATTCATGCATCCGATTACCACGCCGGAAAAAATTCTCTGCGTCGGGCGGAACTACCGAGCCTATCACGAGGTGGTGGCCGACGGCGCCATGAAACATCCCAGCATCTTTCCCCGCTTTCCGTCCAGCTTCGCGGCCCATAATGGCGCGATCCTGAAACCGCGCGTGTCGGACACCCTGGATTACGAAGGCGAGCTGGTGGCGATCATCGGCAGAAGCGGGCGTCATATTCCTGAAGACCGCGCCATGGATCACGTCATCGGCTATACCATCATGAATGAAGGCAGCGTGCGCGAATGGCAGCGTTTCGGCGCGCAGAACTGCCCGGGCAAGAATTTCTATCAATCCGGGTCGATCGGCCCCTGGATGGTGACCGCCGACGAACTGCCCGATCTGTCGAAGGTGCCGATCCAGACCCGGGTCAATGGAGAAATCCGCCAGGACGGCGCGACCGACATGATGATTTTTTCCCTGCCCTATGTGATCGCCCATGTGTCCAAATTCACCTGGTTGGAGCCCGGCGACATGATCGCCACCGGCAGCCCCGGCGGGTCGGCGGTCGAGGAAGACCCGCCCCGCTGGCTCAAGCCCGGCGACACCATCGAAATTGAAATCCCGCCCATCGGGGTGCTTAAAAACACGATCGAGGCGGAATAATGAAATTAATGCGTTGCCGCCACGATGGACAAGATGCACTGGGCGTTATGCGCAATGATGGGGTGGTTGATGTTACAGGCGTAACGGTGGATTTTTCGGATGCGTTATCGCCGGAGGGTTTGGCCGCAATTCGCGCCCATGCCGAGAGCGCGCCGGCCAGCCATAAGCTGGATGAGATAGAAGCTTTACTGCCCCTTTGGCCCGGCGCGCGCGTGTTCTGCGTCGGTCAGAACTATGTCGGCCATATCGAGGAAATGGATTATGAAATCCCCGATTTCCCGGCGATTTTCATGCGCACCCATGCGAGCTTCGCGCCCCATGGCGCGGACATCATCAAACCCAACGCATCGGATCAATATGATTACGAGGCCGAGCTGACCGCCGTGATCGGCCGCCCCGCGCGCCATGTGGCCGAGGCCGACGCGCTTGATTACCTCGCCGGCTACACCATCATGAATGAAGGCAGCGTGCGCGATTGGCAACGGCGCGGGCCGCAGGTCACGCCGGGCAAGAATTTCGATCGGTCGGGCGCCATCGGCCCCTGCATCGCCACCACCGACGACATCCCCGACCCCGCCGCACTGACCATGGAAACCCGCATCAACGGCGAAACCCGCCAGAGCACACGCACCGATGATATGGTGTTCTCGATCCCTTATCTGATTTCCTATATCTCGACCTTCTGCGGGCTTCTGCCTGGCGACATGATTTCCACCGGCAGCCCGTCGGGCTCGGCGGCCGGTTTCACGCCACCGCAATGGCTGGTCCCCGGCGATCTGGTGGAAATGGAAATCACCCATATCGGCGTGCTCCGCAACTGGGTGGCGGCGGAATAGCGGCCATAAAAAAGGGCGGGTCCGAAAACCCGCCCTTTTGTTAATGCCCCGCCTTTTTACTGCGGGGTTGCGTCTAGATCGCGCCTTCCTCGCGCGCGGCGGCGATGGCGGCGGCGTCGAAGCCGACGATGTCTTTCAGGATCTCATCGGTGTGTTCGCCCAGCAAGGGTGAGCGTTCGACCTCGGATTCCGACGCCGACAGCTTGATCGGGTTGCCGACGGTCAGATACTTGCCGCGCGTCGGATGGTCGACCTCAACCACGGTTTTGGTTTCCCGCAGGCCGGGATCATTGGCCAGTTCCTTCATGGACAGGATCGGGCCGCAGGGCACGTTCAACGGGTTGAGGATATTCATGACCTCGAACTTGTCCTTGGTCATGGTCCATTTCTCGATTTCGTCGAACATATGCGCCAGCTTGGGAAGGCGCGCCTTGGGCGTGTTCCATTCCGGGTCCTCGTTCCAGTCGTCATGGCCGATGACCTTGGCGAAGGCGGGGAATGCAGCCGCCTGGGTTATGACGTAGATATAGGCGTCGGGATCGGTTTCCCAACCCTTGCACTTGACGATCCAACCGGGCTGGCCGCCGCCCGATGCATTGCCGGCGCGCGGCACGGCCTTGCCGAATTTGCCGTTCGGATATTGCGGGTATTCGGTCATTTCGCCGGCATAGTCGAGACGCTGCTGGTCGCGCAGCTTCACGCGGCACAGATTGAGCACGGCGTCCTGCATGGCGACCTCGACACGCTGGCCCTTGCCGGATGTGAAGCGGTGCACCAGGGCGGCGAGAATTCCCGCCACCAGATGCATGCCGGTGCCGGAATCGCCGATCTGCGCGCCGGTGACCATGGGAACCCGGTCGATCTCGCCCGTGGTGGACGCGGACCCACCGGTGCATTGGGCGACGTTTTCATAGACCTTGCAGTCTTCATAGGGGCCGGGACCGAACCCCTTGATGGAGGCATAGATCATGCGCGGGTTGATTTCCTGGATCTTTTCCCACGGAAACCCCATGCGATCGATAGCGCCGGGCGCGAAGTTTTCCACCATCACGTCGCATTCCGCGATCAGCTTTGCGAAGATTTCCTTACCGGTGTCGGTCTTCGGGTTCAGCGTGATCGACCGCTTGTTGTGGTTCAGCATGGTGAAATACAGGCTGTCCACATCGGGGATATCACGCAGCTGGCCACGGGTGGCGTCGCCCGCGCCGGGCCGTTCGACCTTGATCACGTCGGCGCCGAACCAGGCCAGAATCTGGGTGCAGGTCGGGCCCGACTGGACGTGGGTCATGTCGAGGATCTTTATGCCGTCAAGTGCTTTGCTCATGGGGTAGCTCCTTCGTTATTTCTTGGACACAACGCTTTGTGGATTGAGATTGCCGATCCGGCCACTCTCCGTGCCGGCGTTCTCATCGATCACCGCGTTTACTAAAGTCGGCTGTCCGGACTCCATTGCCGCGTTCACGGCACGGCTCAATTCATCGGGCGTGGTCGCATAGACGCCGACCCCGCCAAAGGCTTCCATCATCTTGTCATAGCGGGCATCCTTGACGAAAACGGTGGTCGCAACATCGGGACCGCCGGACGTATTGACATCGGTGCCCCGATAGATGCCGCCGTTATTGAAGACGACGACGCACACCGGCAGGTTGTAGCGGCAAATCGTTTCGATCTCCATGCCCGAAAAACCGAAGGCGCTGTCGCCCTCGACCGCCAGCACGGGCTTTCCCGTCTCCACGGCCGCCGCGATGGCAGTGCCCATGCCGACACCCATGACGCCCCAGGTTCCCACGTCCAGCCGCTTGCGCGGCTGGTACATGTCGATGATGCTGCGTGCGAAATCGAGCGTGTTGGCGCCCTCGTTGACGAGAATCGCTTCCGGCCGCTCTTTAATAATCGTGCGCAGCGCACCGAGCGCACCGTGGTAATCCATCGGTATGTTGTTGTTTTGCAGCCTCGGCGCCATCCGGGCGACATTGGTTTCAACCTTTTCGCTGATCATGCCGGTCCAGTCAGCGGGTGGCGGCGCCCAGTTGTCGCCCATGGACTCAAGAAGGGCGGAGACGCAGGAGCCAATATCGCCGACCAGGGGGGCCGCGATTTCCACATTGCTGTCCATTTCCCGGGGCTCGATATCGATTTGAATGAATTTTTTCGGCTTATCGCCCCAACTCTTGCCCTTGCCATGGGACAGGAGCCAGTTCATGCGGGCGCCGATAAGCATCACGACGTCGGATTCCTTCAGCACCAAGGAGCGCGCCGGACCCGCCGATTGCGGATGGGTGTCGGGCAACAGCCCCTTCGCCATGCTCATGGGCAGATAGGGAATGCCGCTTTTTTCCACGAACGCGCGGATATCGTCATCCGCCTGCGCATAGGCAGCGCCTTTGCCGAGGATGACCAGAGGGCGCTTGGCGCTTTTCAACACCTCGAGCGCGCGCGCCACCGACTCCGGCGCGGGGATCTGACGCGGCGCGGGATCGATGACCTTGACGAGCGACTTGGCCCCGCTCTCGGCATCCATGGTCTGACCAAAGAGTTTCGCCGGCAGATCGAGATAGACGCCGCCCGGACGGCCGGAAACTGCCGCGCGGATGGCGCGCGCAATGCCGATGCCGATGTCTTCGGCATGCAGCACGCGGTAAGCCGCCTTGCAAAGCGGCTTGGCGATAGCCAACTGGTCCATTTCTTCATAGTCGCCCTGCTGAAGATCGACGATCTCGCGCTCCGACGAGCCGCTGATAAGGATCATCGGAAAGCAGTTGGTGGTGGCGTGGGCCAGCGCGGTCAGGCCGTTGAGGAAACCGGGCGCCGACACCGTGAGGCAAATGCCGGGTTTTTTCGTGAGGTAGCCGGCGATTGCGGCCGCGTAACCCGCGTTCTGCTCATGCCGGAATGACAGAACGCGCATGCCTGCGCCCTGTGCCATGCGGCCGAAGTCCGTGATCGGGATACCGGGGACACCATACATGGTGTCGATGTCGTTGAGCTTCAGTGCATCAATAAGAAGATGAAAACCGTCTGTGAGCACCGTGGTTTCCTGCGTTTCCGTATCAGCCATATCTCTCTCCCTTGCGAATTTCGCCGGACCGGACCCCCTGCACCTTCTGTTGGGTGGCGACCTGGGAGGCACATTGACAGGTCCCTAATCCAGATAGTTGACGCTCTTCTCCACGTGCGCGGCAAGACCCAGCGTGTGAGCGCGGGTGAGGCGTTCCGCAATTTCCGCATCGCGGGATTCCAGCGCCTCGATAATGTTCATGTGATCGATGATCGACCTGCGCGCCCGGTCGTCCTCGCCGATGGTGCGCATGCGAATCGACCGCATGTGAATGAACAGGTTTTCAGTCATCTCGCTGATCAGGCTGCATTTCGACAGCCCCAACAACGCCTGATGAAACCTGATATTTGTATCGGAATATTCGTCGATGCGGGCGCTCGCCATGCCGTCCTGCTGACCGTTATCGCCCCCATCGAAAGTGCTGAACATGCGGCGCAGGCTTTTGATTTCATCGTCGGTGGCATGTTCGGTAATCAGCCGGGCCGCCATGCTTTCCAGCGCCGCCCAGACCGTGATCATCTCGATGATCTCCGCCTTGGTCTTGCGGATCACATAGACGCCGCGCCGCGGCACGGTGCGCACGAAGCCTTCCTGTTCGAGCCGCGCCAGCGCTTCGCGCACCGGCGTGCGGGAAACGCCCAGATCCTCGCAAAGCTGGCGTTCATCGAGGCGCAGTTCCTCGGCTTCCGCATAGATGTTCTTGGACGCAATCGCTTCCTTCAAGGCCAGATAGGTTCTGTCCTTGAGCACCATCCCCGTATCTATGGGGCGGACTTCCAGCCTTGCGGTTGACGCCATTGACTGTTCCCAAGAGGCTTAAGGCCCCTGTTTTTCCGCAAATCGCCTTGCGGCCATTTTTTAATATTGTATTTTGTATACCACCGTATTTTTTAAAAGGCAAGAATACCCGCCGATTTTGATCCCTACCATTGGATTAGGGCTATTCCGATCTATGAATTTGGGTATTCTGTTTTCGGGCTTCAGGGGGGCTCGTCAATGCAGACAATAATATCCGGGTACAATTGGCTCATAAATGCGATGCGGGTGGCGTCGGGCATCACCGTCGCGCTTGTTTTTTTCCTGATCGTCAGCGACGTGTTCATTCGGCTGGTGGGCGGGCCGTTATTCGGGGTCGATCCCTGGATCTATTCCGCCGGCATTGTGGAATATTGCCTGGTATGGTTCGCCATGCTGGCCGCGCCGTGGCTTGCGCGTGTCAAGGGCCATGTCTTTATCGACGCGATCACCCAGATCCTGCCGCCCAATGTCCAATATTATCTGGCGAAATTATCGTATTTGATCTGCGTATGTTCCGCCGCCGTTTTCTGTTGGTACTCGTTCGATCTTTTTTACACAGCGTGGGCGTCAGGCGAACTGGATACCCGTGGCGAAGACATGCCGCTCTGGACGCTTCTCATTCCAATTCCGGTCTGTTTCTTTTTTGTGACCATTGAATTCTGCCGATATCTGTTCGGCTTCGACAATATGTATGGCGACCGTACGGACGTCAGGGAGAACGTCTGATATGGAATGGTATGAAACCCTGGCCTTCCTGCTGGGAATGCTTGTGTTCATGATGGCGATCGGCGTGCCGGTCGCCATGGCGTTCATCACCACCAACATCATCGGCTGGATGTTTTTCAATGACTGGTCGACAGACGCAATTGTTCAGGTGGTTGATAACGCCACGATCCTGATTTCCCGCTTTATCCTGGGACCGGTCCCCATGTTTATTCTGATGGGGTCGCTGTTTTTCCATACGGGGCTTGCGATCCGCGTGTTCGACGCGCTGGAAGTCCTGTTCGGCAGGCTGCCGGGCCGGCTGTGTTATCTGACGGTGGCCGGCGGGACGATCTTTTCCACCCTGACCGGGTCATCCATGGCCAACACCGCCATGCTGGGGTCGCTGATGGTCCCGGAAATGCGGCGGCGCGGCTACAGCCCGCGCATGTCCATGGGGCCGATTCTGGGGACCGGCGGTCTGGCCATGATCATTCCGCCATCGGCGCTCGGTGTGCTACTGGCCAGCATCGCCGGTATCGATGTGGGCAAGCTGCTGATTGCCGGGCTTTTGCCGGGCATCACGCTGGCGCTGCTCTATGCCGCGATGATCACGTTGCAGCTGTGGATGAATCCCGGCTCCGCGCCCGCCTATGAAGTCGAGCGGACAAGCTGGGGTCAGAAGCTGAAACTTGTCTGCACCAATATCCTGCCCATGAGCCTCATCGTCTTCATGGTGGTCGGTTTCATTGTTTTAGGGTGGGCGACGCCAACCGAGGCGGCCGCGCTGGGCGTTCTCGGCGTCCTGATTCTGGCAGTGATATTCCGCGTCCTGACCTGGACGGCGATACGCCTTTCGATTGACGGCACGATCCGCGTGGCCGCGATGGTGTTCTTTATTCTGATGAGTTCGGCCGTGTTCAGCCAGCTTCTGGCGTTTTCGGGCGCAACTGCGGGCATGCTGGAATGGGCGACCGGCTTCGATATCAGCCGTCTGATGATTTTACTGCTGATGTTTGGCGTCCTGATCGTGCTGGGCATGTTCATGGACGCGACGTCGATGATGCTGATCACCGTACCGATCTTCTTTCCGCTGGCCCAGCACCTCGGCTTCGATCTGATCTGGTACGGGCTGTTCGTGTTGATGACCATTGAAATGGCCGGCACCACGCCGCCCTTTGGGCTGCTGCTATACGTGATGCTGGGGGTCGCGCCCAAGGGCACCACCCTGTTCCAGGTCGCCGGCGCGGCGTTCCCGTTCCTGATCTGCGACACCATCCTGATCCTGATCCTGGTGGCCTTCCCCGCCCTGGCGCTGTGGCTGCCCAGTTTGATGGGAACCTAGTGGATCGAATGAGACGGATGAGTCCGTTGTCGAAATTGACCAAGGTGCTGGTATCGCTAAACTTTTCTTACGCGCCCCACTGCTTCCAGAGGGTTCGAAATGTCTGATTCAATCCACTAGAAGTCCCGTTAAGACACAAAAAAGGCGACGCCCCGACGGGCGCCGCACTTTTCTTTGGTCTTATATCGAAATAGACGTCAGGTTTATCTGACCACTTTTGACTTCAGCAATTTGTAGTCCACAACGTATTTGCGCTTATCGTTATCGGCCCATTTCGCACCGTAGATGGTGTCGAGATAGGCTTTTTTGACGGCGCCGGTGAGATTGATGTTCTTGACCCCGGCCTTGGCCAGGATCGCGTTGTCGATGACCGATTTCTTGGCCAGGATGGCGTTGCTGTCTTCCTCGAACTTGATCCCCTGGGACATCAGCAAAGCCTGCTGGGCCTTGGTCATGGAGTTGAAGCTGTCAAGGTTGATCACGGTCATGGTGCTGGAATGGTAGAAGTTGGGCGTGATCTTGTATTTCAGGAAACGCTGCCAGCCATATTTGGCGATTGACCCCTCCGGCCATGCCAGACCGTCAACCACACCGCGTTCCAGCGCTGAATAGACGTCACCGGGGGAAATGTTGACCGGCGTGGCATGCATGGCCTTGAGGAACGCGTTGTAAAGGCCGGTCGAGCGCAATTTGGTGCCTTTCAGATTCAAACCGGTCTTGGTGTCCGTCTTGGGATTGAACTTGGTATAGATGTAAAAGGTCGATGCGCGCCAATGGCCCCATCCGAGGATCTTGGCCTTCAGCCCCTTTGCCCAGGCGTCCTGCATTATATCCATGCCGCCGTTGCGGCGCATTTCGGCCGGACCGATATTGTTCACGCCGGCAACCCGCGCCTCGGGCACCAGCCCTGAATAATACGCGGCCGGGCAGTTGATGATGTCGATCAACCCGCGTTTCAACGCCGCAGCCTGTTTCTTGCGGGGCGTGACTTCCGGTCCGCCGATATAATTCAGCTTGAAGCCGGCATTCGCGGCATTGATGGGTTTGTGAAAGGTGGCGAAATAAGCCTCCACCTGGTCATGGTTCCTGGCCAGGCAGGAACTGACCTTCAGGACCGTTTTCGCCTGCGCCGGCATAGCCATTGCGAGTGCGGCGGCGCCGCCAATCAGGAATATTGCTGTTTTTCTATACATCGGACTCAGTCCTCCCAGTTATGTCAGGTTAATCTCCCGCGACGCCTCGGGCCCCGGCGAAAACCCCTAATTATTGGTTCGCTGCCAGAGTATTCCCTAGATTCCAGGATGCGACAAGGGGCCGGCCGGTCATGGCGGCCGGACCAACGGAAAAGAAAAGGCGCCGCCCTTGCGGGGCGACGCCGTGGTAACGGTCTTAATTAGCTGAACGCTTTTTATTTTGGCTGAAATAACTTGGATTTCAATTTCTTGTAATCCACGCTGTATTTCAGCTTGTCGTTTTGCGCCCATTTGGCTTCATAAATGGTTTTGATGTAAGCGGCCTTCACCTTGCCTTCGAGCTTGATGAATTCCATTCCCGCTTCCTTCAGCTTCTTGTCATCCACATGACCCTTGGTGGAGACAATGGCATCGGCATTCTTTTCATAAGACCTGGCGCTGGCGGTCAACGTATCCCGCTGCGGCTGGCTCAAGCTCATCCATTTCTTCTTGTTCACCAGCATCAGCATGGTCGCGCCATAGAAATCCGGCTCGATCCGATATTTCAGGAAACGCTGCCAGCCATATTTGGCGACCGAACCCCAGGGCCAGGCCAATCCGCCGACCAATCCGCGTTCCAGCGCGGAATACACGTCGCCGGGGGAGATGTTGATGGGCGTCGCGCCCATCGCTTTCAGGAACGGCTGATACAGCCCGGTGGACCGCATTTTAATGCCCGCAAGGTCAAGCCCGGTCGTCTCGCTGTATTTGGGTTTGAAGCGGGTGTAGACAAAGAATTTCTGGCCATGGAAAAAGTTCCAGGAAAGAATATGAGCGTTCAGATTCTTGCCCCACGCTTCCTGCATCATGTCGTAGGCGCCGTTGGCGCGTATTTCTTCCAGGCTCTGGTTCTGCAAACCGGGCAGACGCGCTTCGGAAAACAGGCCGCCGTAATAGGCCGCCGGACAATAGATCACGTCGATCAGTCCGCGCTTCAAGGCCGGGGCCTGTTTCTTGCGGGGCGTGACTTCCGGCCCGCCCAGATAATGCATCTTGAGCCCGACCTTGTTGGATTTCAGCGGGGTCAAGAACGCATCAAAAAACGCTTCCACGTAATCATGATTGCGGGGAAAGCAGGCGCTTACTTTCAGCGTTGCCGATTGCACCGGCATCGCCGTGACGGCGACGGCGATGGCCATCGCGCCGCCAAGCAGTGTTAGTCTGGTTCTTTCAAGCATGTGGTTGGTTCCTCCCAATTATGCCCATACGTGATCCGGCGCGAACCGCCGGTTTCGATTATGGCTCGGGAGGAAGTATCGAACAGATCGTACGGACGGTAAAGAGCGAATACCGCCCGCGTGATGACCGCTAGAACTTGTAATCCGGGTAGTGATGGTCGGCGAACAGCATGCTGGCCTGCCAGTCCCGGCTGTCGGAATCGTACACGCCATGCTTGCCGGCGGCCTGGGCGCGCTGTTCGCAGACCTCGTCCGGCGGAATGATCAGATCATCCCCAGCCCCGATGGCGGCGGCCTGGGCGCGGCAGGCAAGCTCCATGAAATGGTGATAGATATAGGCTTCGGCCAGGGTCGTGCCGCAGACCACCGCACCATGATTTTCCAGCAGCATGGTCCATTTCTCGCCCAGCGCATTGGCGATATCCATCGACCCTTCCCGGGTCGCATCATTGGCCGCGTTTTCATGATAGGCGATCCGGTTGAAGAACCGCATGGCCTGCTGGGTAATCGGCAGCAGACCGCGCCGATGGGCCGAAACCGCCAGGTTGGCCGGCGTATGGGTATGGATCACCGAAACGATGTCGTCGCGCGCTTCCAGCACGCTGACATGCAGGTTGAAAGCCGCCATGCTGGATTTGTAGCCGTTCTCCAGGATGATATTGCCGCCCAGATCATACTTCACCAAATTCGACGCGTTGACCTGTTCGAACAGCAGGTTGTCCGCCTTGAGCAGGAACTGGTCCGGCATTCCCGGCACGCGCACCGACACATGGTTATAGGTCAGATCCACGAAGCCGAAATGGGCCAGTAGCCGGTGGGAGGCGGCAAGCTCGCAACGCACGCGCCATTCTTCCTCACTGACCTGTTGCCGCACATCACTCATTCGTCATTCCTTTTTTTGTTTTTATATTCGCTACGCCAGAGTTGACGGCGCGTCGGCAGGGGCCTCGGCCCCAGCCACATTGGCCATCATGGCGGTCTTGCAGAAATGGCTGACAACCCCGACCGTATCGGCGAGGCGGCGATAGCCCAGCTTTTCCTCGGCGGATTTGAAACCGGCGGCGTCCAGCGTCCCGGTTTTGATCAGCTCGACCGCCACCGCATGGACCGCCGCATCGCCTGCGTCGGAAAAATTCGGCGTCTCGCGGTTGTTGATGGCCTCGATCGCCGCGCTGTCGACGCCGGCGGCCAGCGCGCCGCGCGCCTGGGCCTGCCACGGATATTCCGCGTTCCAGTGCCGGACGGTCACCAGGGCGGCGATGCGGCACTGGGCCAGGGTCAGGGAACAATCATCGAAATAATCGCTGGCCGCGTTGTTGTTTTCCCACAAACCCGGCGCGTAGGCATATCCGATCGACGGCCCCCTGCCGGCCCGTCCATTGGTGGCCATGGCGTGATCATAGACCCGGCGCTGGTCATCATCCATTTCATCTGGCGTCAAAACCGGCATTCTCGACATGTCGTTCCCCCTCTAGGTTTTTTCTGGCGATGAACACCATACAGGGTTTGCGGCCAAATTTCGACCGTCGACAAGCTGCAGAAACGCAAGATAGCCCGGAAGATCGGAAACCGCCGGCGGTTTGAGACGAAACCTGCCGGTTATTTCGACAACCTCAACTCGGAAAGATGGCTCGCGACTTCGCGGAATACCTGCTCCAACGCCTGGGCGTCGGGCGCGTAGTTGTAGAACGGCGCGTCGGGCGAGGTTGCTATTTCCTTCATCAGAGTCTGCAGTGGGCCGCCGTTATTGGCGAACTGGATGGCGTAAATGGCCACGTCGGTGGCCTTGATGTTGGTCGCCAGTGCGCGCAGACGATCGTTCATCGCCGGCCGGCCGGATGCCCCGTAGCCGAATACTGTTTTATACCCGTCCCCGGATCCGGCGAAATTCTCGCCATCCGTCAACAGGATCAGCGCCTGCTGGCGTCTTCCGGGCGGGTTGGCGTCGGCTTCCGTGAAGGGCGCGGTCGGCGACAGGACCCGCCATGCCCAGGCGAGCCCCTGGGTAATGTTCGTGACGCCTTCGGGACTTACCAGTTCATCAATGGCGGTATCGATCGTTGCGCGCGTGCTTTGCAGAGGCGTGATGCCATGGGTGAGGCAGGGACGGCATTCATTATTGCCGACCGCGCTGGTGCAGTGCGTGGCTCCGGGGAATGGTTCGCCCTCGGGGCCGACCGGCTCCCAGGCAACCCAATCCCCCAGGCCGGTTGAATGATCGGCCAGGATCACGTCCGCGTCATCGGCAGTAGTACCGTTGTCGAGATAGCGCGAATAGACGCACCCCTCCCAATTGGCGGGCGGTGCGCTCAACAGCGCAACCGGCGAGTTGTTCGGAATAAAGACCTGATTTTGGGCAAGGCCGGTAAGCGGGTTGGTGAAGGCGTTGACGACGCTGGTCGTGGTCTGGGTGGCATCGAAGACCGATCCGTTCAGGGTCACGTTGACCTTTCCGTTCCAGGGGACCACGCCGATTTTCAGCTTGTTCTGGATCGCGTTCTGGCCAAACAGAATTCCGACCAGAATTTTGGCGGCATCGCGCGCGGCATCGATCCGCTTTACCCCTCCGCCGACTCCGCCTGTCATCGACCCGGACATGTCGATTGCGATCACAACATCAAGCAGTTGGGTCAGCCGCGTCACCTCGGTCGAGGAGGAAACCCGGAGCGTCTTATGACCGAGCAGCTGCATGAAGGTCGTCGGGATGGTGGCCGACGCGTCGAGGGTCAGGATCTCATCGTTCTGGGTAATCGTGATTGTCGGGCCGGTGACCGTCGCGCCGAGAAAATCGGTTGGGAAATTGGCCAGGAAATACATCCGGATGTCGTCGTCGCGGGTCGGCGAAAACATCGCCCGCCCGCCAGCCAGCGCCACGGCGTCCAGCGCCTGGCTCAGTCTCGCCTTCGCCATGTAGCCACGCGCGGCGTCGGTCGCGAGCCCGACTGACGCCACCAGCATGATGATCCCGCCGGCGACCAGCGGAATGACGCCGCCGGCCCGATTATGAACCACCGCGCGAATATGAAAGACCAGACGGGACCACATTGCTATATCAAAAATCTCTGTTGTAACAGCATCCGAGAATCAGTCCCGATTGTTGAGATATCGTTAACAGGTATTTCCAATTCTAAATGAATTCAAATATTCGATCATTGTAATATAAACAATGACGTATTTTATGCTTTAAATAACCATGCGTTAATCGGTCTACCCATATCCTGCGCGCAACTTGAATTTTCCAGGAACTTGCGTTGCGGCAATTTTTCAACTGTCCGGCATGGGCGACAAGACTGTTTGCAAGGCTTCGTTCCGAGTCCATGCGGATGGCGGGCTGCGTCCGTGGCGTGGCGGCGTTGGAATTCGCCTTTGCCGCGCCTGTCGTGATCATCGCATTGCTCGGGGCTCTTGAATTCTCCTTGTTGATGTTCGGGAATACGCTGATGGAAGGCGGCCTGCGTGAAGCGTCGCGCTTCGGGATCACCGGGCATGTGCCCGCCGGGTCCACACGCGAGGAGCACATCGTCGATGTGATCGCATCGAACACCATCGATTTGATCGACATGACCACCGCAGTGTTGACCTACAAGATCTATCCATCATTTGGCGATGTCGGCAAACCGGAACCCTTTGTCGATGGCCTTCCGGCCAACGGGACCTATGATCCCGGCGAGGAATTCACCGACATCAACGGCAATGGCCAGTGGGATTCCGATATGGGGAAGGCCGGGCTGGGCGGCCCCGGCGACATCGTGCTTTATACAGTCAGTGTGAATTGGAAAATGTTTACGCCGATTATCGGAGCCCTGGTAAGCACTGACGGGATACTGAAGCTTGAATCCAGCATCGCGGTTCGCAATGAACCGTATCCAGTTCCATAGGGGGCATGAAGAATTTGCGCTTTTCCAACCCGCTGAAACGTCTGTTCCGGGACCGATCGGGCAACGCCCTGATCGAGACGGCGATCGTCATGCCGATTCTGACCCTGAACATTCTCGGGGGCATGGAAATCAGTCGATATGTGCTTCTGAATCAGAAACTCGATCGCGTCGCCGCCTCAATCGGCGATCTTGTCGCTCAAGCGGAAACGATTTCCGCGCTGGACATCGACAATCTGTTCGAAGCGGCGAAATTCGTCATCAAGCCGTTTAGCCTGGGCAGCAACGGCGCGGTCATCGTTTCCTCCATCGGCGCCGCCGATGGCAATCCGCCGATGGTAAATTGGCAGCGCAACGGCGCAGGCTCCCTGGTGGCGGCGAGCGCACTGGGCGCAGCGGGCGCCAACGCCACCCTGCCCCAGGGTTTTACGGTTCCCAGCGGGAGCAACACCATTGTCGCCGAAGTATTTTATGACTACACCCCGTGGCTGATGTCAGGCATAACGTCCCCATCCCGCCTGTATCATCGCGCCCTGTTCCGGCCCAGGCTCGGATCCCTGACAACGCTTCAATAGCAGCCGCCCGTCTGGGCAGCCATATATCCCTCATCCACCCTCAAGCGTGTTCGGCCCGGCCATATAGACGGACACGCGGCTGAATTTTCCATCCTGGACCTCGAAGAAGTTGCAGTTCGATTTATGAACCAGCGTTCCGTCGTGATGGGTGTTGACGACCTGGAAGCGGGTCGCGATGCGGCTATCGCCGGGCGCGGGGACATGGACGAAATCCTGGTGCCGGACGGCGGCATGATCGGCCCAGAGCTTGTCGAACATGGGTTTGATGTCATCAAGCCCATTCAGTTCCACGCCGTGGGTTTCGACGCTGAACACGCAATCGGGCGTCAGGGTCGCCGCGACGGCTCCGAAATCCCCGCCATCGACGGCGCTGAAATATCGTTCCACCAGGGCGATGATTTCCGCCTTGTTCATGTACACTCCTCCGCAATGTGGTTCTGTCTCGGATATGAAAAATGAAAATCGGCGTTAATCTGATCAATTTCGGCCCGTCCGCCAACCCGGAAAATCTGCGGCGCTGGGCAACCCTCAGTGAAGATTTCGGCTATCATATGCTGATGACATCGGATCATGTGGCCATGACGCCCGATGTTCAGGCGCGCTATCCGGCCCCGCTTTATGAACCGCTCAGCATGCTGGGCTGGCTCGCCGGGGTCACGCGCAACATCGCCATCGGGTCCACCGTGATCATCCTGCCCTATCGGAACCCGCTGGAAGTGGCGCGCGCGTTCGCCAATATCGACCAGCTCAGCGGCGGGCGCTGCATTCTGGGGGTGGGGGTGGGCTGGGCGGAACAGGAGTTCGCGACCCTGAACGTTCCATTCCACAAGCGCGGCGCCATCAGCAACGAATATCTGGCGGTGATCAAGCAGGCCTGGACCGAGGAAAAATCATCCTTTGACGGCGAGTTCATCCAATTCACGGATGTGCAGAACGCGCCGCTGCCGGCGCAAAAACCCCACCCGCCGATCTGGGTCGGCGGCAAAAGCCCCGGCGCGCTGCGCCGCGCGGTGAAGTATGGCGACGGCTGGCATCCGCTGCGGATGACCGTGAAGTGGCTGCGCGACACCGGCATTGTGCAGCTGGCTGACATGGCCGACCGGGAAGGCAGAAAAATGCCCGACATATGCCCGCGCCTGACCCTGCGTCTGACCGATACGGATCTGGACGACGATGAACGCACCGCCGGCGAAGGTTCGCTGGATCAAATTCGCGGCGACATGCGGGGGCTGGAAGAACTCGGCTGCAGCCATGTGCTGCTCGACACTTTTACGGGCGACGTGGGCGCCACCCGAAACCCGGAACACGCCTGGCGCATGTATGAAACCCTGGCCGAAAAGATATTCGATCTGGGACGGGAAGCCGTGCGCTAGAACTGTTCCCGGTTACAGAACGATGCTCGGGTTTCGCAGGTTCCGGTCGCAATTGATCAGATTGACCTGTTTCACGACGATTTCAAAAGCACCGCCCGTCCAGCGCAGACGGTGACCGGCCCAACCGGTATATTGGCGGATATCGCCATCCTGGAATTCGGTGGTGATGAAATTGGACCTTGTCATGAATACATCGTCATCCCCGGTCGAAAACACCGCCACGTTCGATACCAGCCGCGCCGTGCGCGACGCGGGTTTCTGCGACCAGGCATAGTCGTTCCGCAGCCGGAACACCCGGTCCTCCAGCCGCCGGCGATCATCGAATGACACGGCGATTTCGCGGCGCGGGTCGCCGCCGCCGGGCGTGGCGGGCACCCAGTACAGACATTCGGCGGCCAAAAGCGCCAGCCAGTCATCCAGCCGACCCTCGTCGAGCAAACGCGCTTCCTTGTCCAGCGCCATGCGGCACGACTCCCGCAAGCCCGGATCGCTGACCTCCGACGCGTCCGATTGCCAGTCGGTAAAATCATCGATCAGAGCCTGGTAGAATTCATCGCCGATGTAATGGGATGTCAGGGAGGGGTCATGTGACATTACGCGCCCCTTTCTCCGTGCCGCCCGTTGCGCCGCGCGTTGCGTCGCGCGATACCGTAAGTTTCGGGTTGGCGGTCATCAGGCGTTTATATTCCTTCATGTATTCCCGCATGAACACCTCGTCGGTGGCAGGCCCGGTGATAATGCCGGCATCATCCACGGTCACGCGGCCCGGTATTCCCAATCCGCGATGCATATAGACCCATTCGTCTTCCTCGGCCTCGAGCCCGATCTGAATCTGTTCGAAATTCATCAGATCGTCGACCTCGCCGAAATTGGGGAAGCTTTCCTGGGTCCGCATGCGCAGCGCGTTCACGTCTTCGACCGCGCCGTGTAACTCGTTGTCGCCATCGATCACGGCGGTGCCGTACCAGGTGGTGTCGGTTTCGGTCATCGACAAAGGCCGCAGCACCTGGATGTGATTGCCCAGGATCAACAGATTTGGAAACACATTGATATTGACCGGTTCGGACGACGCCAGGTCGAGCACCCGGTCCGCCCTGTCGCCGAGCCGTTCGCGCAGCGACTTTTCATAATGCTCCATGCCGGGATGGGGGCCTTCAATCGCCCACAAAGCGCCGGGACGGTTCTGTTCGATATTGGGGCGCTTGTCCTTGAAGTGGTGGCCGTTGCCGAGATACTGGACATACATGGGCGCATCGTCTGGCTTGTCCTTGTAATAAGCCATGCCCTTCTCATCTTCGGCGACCAGGCGGTTTTCCATGGCCAGCAGGGACCGGTGGGAAAACACCACATGATATCCGTCGGCTGAATTGTCATAGGCCAGCTTCCAGTTGCCATTGAATTTCAGCCGGTTCGCATTGCACAGCGCAACCTTGCCGCCGGGATGACGGTCGAGCCATTCATCGATCGGCTTGCGCACCGCGCCGAGATAGTCTTCCAGCGCCGGGGCGTCCTCGTTCAGCGTGCCGAAGATGAACCCGCGATAGGATTGCACCCGGGGAAGCTGAGCCAGATTGAACTTGTCGTCGCCGACATCATCCGCATAACCATCGGGCCAGGGCACGCCGTTCAGCTTGCCCGAATTCAGGAAACTCCAGCCATGATAGGGGCATTGGAAGGCCTTGGCCGAGCCCTGTTCCTGGCGGCAAACGGTCGCGCCCCGGTGGGTGCAGCGATTGAACAGGGCGCGTATTTGTCCGCCCGAATCCCGGGTCACAATGATCCGGCGCAGACCTAGACGCGAGGCGACGAAATCATCATTCTCGGGGATCTGGCTTTCATGGGCGAGATAGACCCAGACCGCGCCGAATATGTTCCGCATCTCATCCCGGAAGATCGTCT
>CALGIA010000520.1 GCA_937916005.1 uncultured Rhodospirillaceae bacterium | reverse complement strand
CGAAACGGTCGACCAGTGCGCCGTTTCGGATAATCCCTCCTGTCCCGTCCTCGACATCCTGACAGCGCAATCATGACAAATTCGGCCAAGCAGCGAATAGTCCGCCGTATCAAAAGCCCCCCTTTTTGAACTGTGAATGAAGGAGAAGTCGAATTTTGATAGGGGGTTTTTGAGCGCTCCAAAATCGACCCAGACCGTGTGAAAACCCGTGAGGGATTCCCCGCTCGTGCCGGGGATGATATTCTTAGCCATGGCTCATATATCAGGCGATGATCGGTCTCAGGTTCTGCTTTTGCCAGAGGCTGTGGACGACTACGTTGGGTCGGACAATGTGGTTCGGTTCATCGATGCATTCGTGGACAGCCTCGATCTTGCGACGGCGGGGTTCACGCGGGTTCAACCCAAAGCGACCGGCCGTCCGGGCTACGATCCGGCGGATCTGCTGAAGCTCTACATTTACGGATACCTCAACCGGGTGCGCTCAAGCCGTCGCCTGGAAGCGGAAGCGCGGCGGAATATCGAGGTTATCTGGCTGCTGCGCCGCTTGACGCCAGACTTCAAGACGATCGCAGACTTCCGGCGCGACAACCGGGCGGCTTTTCGCCAGGTGTTCCGCGAGTTTGTGGTTCTCTGCCGTGACCTTGACCTGTTCGGGCGCGAGCTGATCGCGGTGGATGGGACACGGATCAAGGCGGTGAACAGCCGCGAGCGCAACTTCACCAAGGCCAAGCTCGCCAAGGCGATGGCCGAGAGCGACGAGCGTCTTGCGCGGTATCTGAAGCAGCTCGACGCCGCGGACAAGGACGACGATGGCGGCCCCAGCGATGGCCATGTCGACCGATTGCAGGAGAAGATCGCGGCGATCAAGGACCGGCGCGGGCGGCTGGAAGAGCATGGCAAAGCGCTTACGGAAAGCGGCCAGGACCAGATCTCGCTGACCGATCCGGACGCGCGGGCGATGCATTCCAGCAGCCGCATCGGCGTCGGCTACAACATCCAAATCGCCGTCGATACGAAACACAAGCTGATCGCCGAGCAGCAGGTTCATAACAAAGTCTCGGACCTTGGTCTGCTCGCCGAGACGGCGGGCGCCGCCCGCGAGACCCTCGGCGTTGATAAGATCGCCGCCGTCGCCGACCGTGGCTACTTCAAGATCGAGGATATCGAAGCCTGTGAGGCGGCAGGCGTTGTGCCCTACGTTCCCAAACCACAACGCGGCTCTGCCGCCGCCAAGGGGTTCTTTACGAAGGACCAATTCCGGTATGACGCCCAAACGGATGCCTACGCCTGTCCCGGCGGTCAAGCGTTGCGCCGACGGGGCCGGCGCCCGGTCCGCGATGGCGTCCAGTTGATCGTGTATGCCAATGCCGCGGCGTGCAGAACATGCGCGCTCAAGGCGCGTTGCACCGCCGCCGCTTCCCGCGATGTCACCCGCTACGAGAACGAAGCTGTGCTGGACCGGATGGCTGAACGCCTGGCAGCGCATCCCGAGGTGCTCGATCAACGCCGCGAGAGCGTCGAGCACCCGTTTGGTTCCGTGAAGCAGTGGATGGGTCAGGGCGCGTTCCTGATGCGCCGGTTGGAAAATGTCCGCGCTGAATTCAGTCTGACGGCCATCGCCTATAATCTGCGCCGGGCCATAACCCTCGTCGGCATCCCAGCGCTGATCGGCGCCGTCAGGGCCTGAATGGGCGTATAGCGACCGAAAATTGGCGCCATAACCCGTTCAGAGACACCCAGAGACACGCCAGAACGTCGATCAGAGGCAGGACAAGCAAATCCGCCCGAAAATGCCTTCGCCTGCACCGGAAGCAAACCCCGCAAGTCGTTTCCACACGGTCTGGACCGTTTTGGGGACCCTCGGATGAGCTTTGCTCTTCAGAGCGTTTGCCCTTGCTCGCGCAAAGGCAGCCTTCACATCATCGAGAGTTAGAGTTTTTCGACCACGATAAATTCTTTCGGCCTCAACCGAGCATTCTGTCTTCGAGCACATGATCTCCTGGAACTGGTATGTGCGACGGCCGGTACTATCAATCGAGACTCCAAGGAGTATGTGGTGCCAAATTTGCGGCTGACCTAATTAACGGTAGCCGTGAAGGATTCGCAAAAATTGACAGGATCTGTAAAAATCGCCATAATGTAGAAACCATACCGACAAAATTTTTTGGGGGATTGAAATGGCTCAACATGATCAAACGCGTAATATGCGTTCTCAAGAACGCTACATCGGCTCCGCTACAGCTGGAATGGAGGTTCTGGGTCCGTTGCAATCCCTTCCCGGCGTCTGGCACAGCCGCGGGCGTGGTTGGAATATGATCGCATTGCCTGTTGCCCCTTCCCTTACCGATGGCAGTACAACCGCCCCGTTTCGAGTTTTGATGAACCAATATAGTGAAACACTGCGATTCACGACAGT
>CALGIA010000519.1 GCA_937916005.1 uncultured Rhodospirillaceae bacterium | reverse complement strand
GAGGAAAATCGCGTGGTGGTCCGCATCAAGCCCGATTACACCTTCGAATCGCCGCCGCGCCACGTCTATAATCCAGACGACGTTGAAACCCTGACGCATGATTACGGCGCCAGCATTCCCTGGAATGCCGATTGAGTATTCCTCTGAACAGGAGACCGACATGACACTGGTTGCAAGCTTACCCGAAACCGCAAAATCCCGCGGCCGGATCGCACCGGCAAAACTGGCCCATATCGTGTTGCGGACCCAGCCGGACCGTATCGGAATCCTGGCCGGGTGGTACAAATCCGTGTTGGAGGCCGAGGCCATGTGCGAAACCGACCGGCTCGCCTTCCTCACCTATGACCAGGAACATCACCGGGTCGCCATTATCGGCATTCCGGGGCTGAAGGATCACGAAGACGGCCATGTCGGCCTGCATCATGTGGCGTTCACCTATGGCGGGCTCGGCGATCTGGTTCATACCTATGAGCGATTGAAGGAACTGGATATCACGCCCGAATTCACCATCAATCACGGTCCGACCACGTCGATGTATTATTTCGACCCGGACAAGAACCAGGTCGAACTGCAGGTCGATAACGTGCCCGAGGAAAAATTCGCTGAATATTTCGAGAACGGCGAATTCGCGGCCAATCCCATCGGCATCACCTATGATCCGGATGATCTGGCCGCCCGCTACCATGCCGGCGTACCCGAAGAGGAACTCCTGAAACGGCCCGACGGCGTTGCGCCAGATATTTCGGAGTTTCCGTCGAATTAGCACCAATCAGATCAACGGCGCGGAAGCGCTTGTCCGTATGTTACGGCTGCACGGCGTCGAGGTGATCTTCGGCCTGTGCGGCGACACCAGCCTGCCGTTTTACGACGCGCTGGCGCGGCTCGATCACGGCATAACCCATGTGCTGACGCGGGATGAACGCTCGGCCGCCTATATGGCCGATGCCTATGCCAGGGTCACGGGCAAGGTCGGCGTGTGCGAGGGACCGTCGGGCGGCGGCGCGACCTATATTCTGCCCGGCGTTGTGGAAGCCAACGAATCGTCGATTCCGGTGCTGGCCATCACCAGCGATATTTCCGTGTCGTCGCGGGGCCGTTTCACCCTGACCGAGCTTGACCAGAAGGCGCTTTTTGCGCCGCTGACCAAATGGAACGCGGTGATCGACCGGGGCGCGGATATCCCGCGCACAATCCGTGCGGCGTTTTCCGCCATGACCACGGGGACGCCGGGCGCGGCCCATATCGGCCTGCCGTTCGATGTCCAAAAGGAGGCGGTGGACGAGGCCGACCTCTGGGCCGACGAAAGCCTGGGACGATATCCAGCCCGCCGCATCGCGCCGGACACACAGGCAATCGAGCGCGCCGCCGGGATTATCCGGGCCGCGAAATCACCACTGTTCATCTGCGGCGGCGGGGTGGTGATCGCGGGCGCGGAAGAAGAACTGCGCACGCTGGCCGAACGGATCGGCGCGCCGGTCGCCACCACCATCAGCGGCCAGGGCAGCATCGCCGAGACTCATGAGCTGGCCGTCGGCGTGGTCGGCAGCAACGGCGGCGTGGCCGAAACCCGCGCCGTGGTGGATGAAGCCGATCTGATCATCTTCGTCGGCTGCCGCGCCGGCTCGGTCACCACCGAACGCTGGCGGCACCCGGAACCGGGCGCCACGAAAGTGATCCATATGGACACCAACCCGGCCGTCATGGACGCCACCTACCAGACCGATTGCGCGATCATCGGCGACGCCAAGCTGGCTCTGGCGGCGCTCGATAGGCTGCTTGCACCCGATTTCAAATCGCCGCCCCAGCGCACCCTGAACGAAGCGTTCATCGCCGACCGCAAGAAGGCCAAGTTCGATGCGTTCCATGCGCTGGCCAATTCCGACGATACGCCGATCCGGCCGGAACGCATCGTGGCTGATCTGCAGGCCGTGCTGCCCGACGACGCCATCGTGATTGCCGATCCGGGAACGCCGTGCCCGTATTTTTCGGCCTTTTACGAATTCAAACGCAGCGGACGGCATTTCCTGTCGAACCGGGCCCACGGCGCGCTCGGCTATGCCCTGCCGGCGGCGGTCGGCGCCCATTATGGCCGGCCCGATGCGACCGTGGTCGCCATCATGGGCGACGGCGCGTTCGGGTTCTGCGTCGGCGAGCTGGAAACAATCGTCCGGCTCAACATTCCGGCGACATTGATCGTCATCTCCAATTCAGTCTTCGGCTGGATCAAGGCGGGCCAGAAAACCGGCTATGACGCGCGCTATTTCTCGGTCGATTTCACCCGCACCGACCACGCCAAAGTGGCCGAAGCCTATGGGGTAAAGTCATGGCGGGTCAGCGCGCCCGCGGACCTCAAAACCGCCCTCGCCGAAGCAATCGCCCTTGATGGCCCGGCCCTGGTCGACATCATCGCCCAGCCACTGCAGGACGCAAACGCGCCGGTCAGCGAATGGGTCGCGTGACGATCTCGGTCATAATTCCGACCCTGAACGAACATGACAATCTGACGCGCCTGCTGACCGACCTCACAAACGAGGCCGACGAAATTATCGTGGTCGATGGGGGCAGTACCGACGGCACAATCGACATTGCGGAACAGGCGGAATGCCGGCTGTTGACCGCGCCCCGGGGACGCGGCCAGCAGCTGGCGCGCGGCGCGGCCGAGGCTACGGGCGATATCATTCTATTCCTGCACGCCGATTGCCGCCTTCCCTCCGGCGGGCTGGGCGAAATCCGCAAACGGTTCACCGCCGGTCCGGACATCGTGGGCGGCAATTTCAGGCTGCTGTTTGACGGCGACACAAAATTCGACCGCTGGCTCGATGGTTTTTACGCCTGGAACCGGCGGCGTGGGATCTATTACGGCGATTCCGGTATCTTCGTGCGGCGTGACGCCTATCATCGGCTCGGCGGCATAAAGCCCATCGCCCTGATGGAGGATTACGATTTCGTCCGCCGCATGGAGCGCGCCGGGAAAACCATCTGTATCGAGCACCCGCCGCTGGTCACATCGTCGCGCCGCTTTCACGGCCGCCGGCCGCCGGCAATCGTGTTCGGCTGGCTCAAAATCCACGCGCTCTACCATCTCGGCGTGACGCCGGACCAATTGGCGCGGATTTATGACCGGGGATGGCGTTAACACAAATCAATGTGACGCGATCGAAGCTGGGCCAAAATCCCATCCATGGTAAAGTGAGCGGCGGCCAATGTCGCCGATGATGCGGAGGATCGATGAAATCATGGAAATCAAAATCTGGTTAACATTTGTCACGTTCACAATAATGACAATGGCGCCGATGCAGGTATCCGCCGCCGACGCTCAAAAAGGGCTCGAACATGCCCGGCAACGCTGCACGACCTGCCATGTGGTGGAACCGGGCGGAAAGGGCTCCGACCAGGCCCCGGCGTTTCGCACCATCGCGAACGATCCCAGCCGCACGCACGCGAAGTTGGAAAGTTGGTTGGCGCACCCGCACCCACCCATGCCCAACCCCAATCTGACCCGATTCCAGATCGACAATATTGTCGCTTATATTCAAAGCCTGAAAAATCCGTGACATCACGACGTTTGATCCGCGCGGTCCTTGTTGCCGGCTCGATTGGTCTGACCGCCCCGGGCGCAATCGCCGATGAGGTGAATGTCGAATCCGGCCGCCGATTCGCGGAACAGAATTGCGCCCGTTGTCACGCCATTGGGCCTGCGGGTTCGAGCCCGCTTGATCCCGCGCCGCCTTTCAGGACATTTGCGAAAAAATGGCCGTTGGAAAGCCTGGAGGAATCGCTCGCCGAAGGCATCGTCACGGGTCATTCCGACATGCCTGAATTCGAATTGTCACCGCGGCAAATCGGGGATTTCATCTTTTATCTGGAAACGATCCAGCAAAAATAAAAATCATAGGGCGGGGCGGATACGCGATCCCTATGGGCCTGAATCGGCGATGCTTGATATAATGCTCCCATGGTCACCATTTATGTGGATGCGGATGCCTGTCCGGTGAAGGACGAAATCATGCGCGTCGCCGCCCGTCACGATTTGAAAACCTATCTGGTCTGCGATGGCGGGCTGCGTCCGAGCCAGTATCCGGCGGCGGAACTCATTATCGTCACCCAGGGCGCGGACGCGGCCGATGACTGGATCGCCGACAACATTCGAAAATCCGACATCTGCGTGACCAACGATATTCCCCTGGCGGCGCGCTGTCTGAAACAGGATGCGCTGGCCCTGAAACCCAATGGGGAACCCTATACGGAAAACGGGATCGGCATCGCGCTGGCCACACGGGAGCTGATGCAGGTCTTGCGCGAAACCGGCAAAATTACCGGCGGACCGAGAGCGTTCAACAAATCCGATCGGTCTCAATTTCTCAATCGCCTGGAAACGACCGTTCAGGCCGCGAAACGCCAGAGCTAAAGAAAACTTTCTAAAGCGCTCTTCTGGGTGTCGGCCGCTTCCGGGGTCCGAATCCGGCGAGGTCCGAAGCACGTTTCTTTATGCGTGGCTTGAACGGTTTATCGCCTTGTGTACCGGACGGTTTGGCATCCAGTTTAAGTGTGTGGGGCTTCTTGTCCTTGGGCTTTCCCCTGGGTTTCACCTTGGGCTTTGCCGCGGGCTTTCCCTGGGGCTTGCCCGGGGCGGTTTCTTCGCCCGAACGCGCGCCGGAACGCACGGTGGGTTTACGGAAAGAATCAGGCTTTTTCTTCTTCTCATAAGGCTTGTCGCTTGCGTCTTTGCGCTCCGTCGGAGCGCCTTTGTCGGCGGCGCGCTCAAACAGGTCGCGTTGCGGTGCGGCGCGGTCAGGCGAATTGCGCTTATAGGCAGCGCGCTGGGGCGTTTTTTCGCCCGTACGGGCGGCGGGTTTCCGGAAAACCTCCGACTTGCTCTTTTTCTCATAGGGCTTGTCGCGGACGTCTTTGCGCGCCGGCGACGGGCGATCCGATGACGGGCGCTCTCTCGGGGGGCGCTCGGACGCGGAACGTTCATTGGGCGTGAATCGCCGAGGGGGGCGTTCCGATGAAGGGCGTTCCCGCGAGGTACGCTCGGACCGGCCACGCTCGGATGGGCCATGCTCGGAAGGAGCCCTCCTGGGGGCGGGACGCTCCGACGGGACGCCGCCCTCAAGCCGCGTCAAGGTAATGTTGTCCTCAACCTTGCGGTCGGGACCCAGGGCTGCGAGAAACTTTTCAACGCAATCGGGGGCAAGTTCCACATAGCTTTCAGTCTCGTGAATCCTGATGGCGCCGATATCGCGTTTGGTAAGATTGCCCGCACGGCACAGCATCGGCATCAGCCAGCGCGGCTCGGCATTCTGTTTTAGTCCGACCGACACGGAAAACCAGATTCCGCCCTTGAAATCGTCACGCGGCTTTCTCTTTTCGCGTTCCTGCGGCCCGGGCGCGGCATCGAGCAATTCTTCCGGCGCAGATTGGCCGGCGCGGGACATCCGCAGGAAAGCGGCGGCGATTTGTTCCGGGCCGTGCTGGGCCATGAGTTCTCCGGCGAAAGTCTGTTCGTCGTCGGTCAGGGGCTCGGTCAGGATCGGATCCTGCATCATCCGTTCGTGGTCGCGCCGCACGATTTCCTCGGCGGACGGCGGCCTGGCCCACTCGGCCTTGACGTTGGCGCTTTCCAGCAGCCGTTCGGTGCGCCGGCGCGCGCTGTGGGGCACGATCAGGGCGCACACGCCCTTGCGCCCGGCGCGCCCGGTCCGTCCGCTCCGGTGCAGCAGGCTTTCACGATTTTTCGGGAGATCGGCGTGGATCACCAGTTCCAGATTAGGCAGATCGAGGCCCCGGGCCGCCACGTCGGTGGCGATGCAGACCCGCGCGCGCCCGTCCCGCAGGGCCTGCAGGGCATGGGTGCGTTCGTTCTGGCTCAATTCACCCGACAGCGCCACCACCGAAAATCCCCGATTGGCGAAACGGCTGGTCATGCGGTTGACGGTGGCGCGGGTGCCGCAGAATACCAAGGCGTTTTTCGCCTCGAAAAACCGCAGCACGTTGATGATGGCGTTTTCCCGATCATTGGGCGCCACGGTCAGGGCGCGGTATTCGATGTCGACATGCTGCGCCCGTTCATCGGACGTGCTGACCCGCACCGCGTTGCGCTGATACTGCTTGGCGAGCGTGGCGATGGACCGGGGCACGGTGGCGGAAAACATCAAGGTGCGGCGGCTGGACGGCGCGGCGTCGAGGATATATTCCAGATCTTCACGAAAGCCCAGATCGAGCATTTCGTCGGCTTCATCCAGCACCACCGCCTTGAAACCGGAGGTGTCGAGAGAGCCACGCTCGATGTGATCGCGCAGCCGTCCCGGCGTGCCGACCACGATATGCGCGCCGCGCTGCAGAACCATGCGTTCGGCGCGCATGTCCATGCCGCCGACACAGGACGCCACGGTCGCCCCCGTCGACTCATAAAGCCATTCCAGTTCGCGCTTGACCTGCAGCGCCAGTTCCCGTGTCGGCGCGACGGCCAGCGCCAGGGGGGCTTCCGCGCGGGGCATGGTGTCG
>CALGIA010000518.1 GCA_937916005.1 uncultured Rhodospirillaceae bacterium | reverse complement strand
GGCCACTTCGGTGGTTCCGCCGCCGATATCGACAACCATCGAACCTGTGGGCTCGGTAACCGGCAATCCCGCGCCGATTGCTGCTGCCATCGGCTCTTCAATGAGGAACACGCGGCGCGCGCCTGCGCTCTCGGCTGATTCCTGAATGGCGCGGCGTTCTACCGCCGTTGAGCCTGACGGCACGCAGACGATGACCTGCGGGCTGGCGAAGCTGCGCCGATTGTGCACTTTGCGGATGAAATGTTTGATCATTTCCTCGGCAATCTCGAAATCTGCGATCACGCCGTCGCGGAGCGGGCGGATGGCTTCGATGTTTCCGGGTGTGCGGCCAAGCATCAGCTTGGCTTCTTCCCCGACCGCCAGGACCTGTTTTTTGCCCTTCCAACTGGCGATCGCGACCACGGAGGGTTCGTTCAAGACGATTCCCTGTCCTTTCACATAGACAAGCGTATTCGCGGTGCCAAGGTCGATCGCCATATCGGCGGATAGCATCCCCAGCAGCCTGGAAAACATGACCGTTTACTTCCTTCGTTAAACCCTACTGGCGGGATCAGGCCGACGCGGACAATGCGCCTGGAGCCATCTTCTGCCGTTTCACCATTAATTTATTCAACGCATTCACATAGGCCCGCGCCGACGCGACCAGCGTATCGGTATCCGCCCCCTGCCCCATCACGGTCTTGCCGTCCTCTTCAAGACGCACCGTGACGCCAGCCTGAGCATCGGTGCCTTCGGTCACCGCATGAACCTGATAGAGCTTGAGCGTGGCGCTATGCGGCACCAGCTCGCGTATCGCGTTGAACGTCGCGTCCACCGGTCCGTCGCCGGTCGCCGTTACGGTCCGGCGATCACCCTCGATGTCCAGTTCCAACTCCGCCGTTTGCGGACCGCGGGACCCGCATACTACCAACAACGATTCAAACTTGATCGTATCATTGCTACGCAGCACCTCGTCATCGACAAGGGCAACAAGGTCCTCGTCATACACATCCTTTTTCTTGTCGGCCAGATCCTTAAACCGACGAAACGCATCATTCACGGCATTGTCGCCAAGCTCGTAGCCCAGCTCCTTGAGCTTCACGCGGAAGGCATGGCGACCGGAATGCTTGCCCATCACCAGCTTGGACTGATTCAGCCCGACCGATTCAGGCGTCATGATCTCGTAAGTCTGGGCGTGCTTGAGCATCCCATCCTGATGGATGCCGGATTCATGGGCAAAGGCATTGGCGCCGACGATTGCCTTGTTTGGCTGCACGACGAAGCCTGTGATCGTCGAGACCAGCTTCGACGCGCGCGTGATGCACTCGGTCTCGATGCCGGTTGTATAGGGCAGCAGATCCTGGCGGGTCCTGAGCGCCATCACGACTTCCTCGAGCGCGGCATTGCCGGCACGTTCGCCAAGACCATTGATCGTGCATTCGACCTGGCGCGCGCCATTGGCGACACCGGCCAGCGAGTTGGCAACCGCGAGGCCCAGATCGTTATGGCAGTGGGTCGAGAAGATCGCCTTGTCCGAATTGGGCACACGCTCGATCAGCATGGCGATCAAAGCGCCGAATTCCTCCGGCACCGCATAACCGACCGTGTCTGGAACATTGATGGTCGTTGCCCCGGCCGTGATCGCGGCTTCGACCGTGCGGCACAGAAAATCATGCTCGGTGCGCGAGCCATCTTCCGGCGACCATTCGACATCATCGGTAAAATTGCGCGCGTAGGTGACGCTATCGATCACCGCCTGCAAAACTTCTTCCGGCTCCATCTGCAACTTATATTTCATATGGAGCGGCGAGGTGGAGATGAAGGTGTGGATGCGGCGCCGTTCAGCCGGCTTCAACGCGTCGGCGGCCCGTTCGATATCGCCGCGCGCCGATCGAGCCAGACCGCAAATCGTCGAACCCTTGATAATTTTGGCAATTTCATTGACCGCCTGAAAATCGCCATTGGAGGCAATCGGAAACCCGGCCTCGATCACGTCGACGCCCATTTCCTGGAGAAGCTCCGCAATGCGCATCTTCTCTTCCAGATTCATCGAGGCGCCCGGCGACTGTTCGCCGTCTCGCAATGTTGTATCGAATATAACGACCCGGTTCAGGTCTTTG
>CALGIA010000517.1 GCA_937916005.1 uncultured Rhodospirillaceae bacterium | reverse complement strand
GGCAGGTGATGTTTTCCGCCACCCCGTTCAGGGACATGGAAACGGCCACGGCGCGGGCCTGATCGTCGGTTGTGGAATGGGTCCGGGCGGTGAAGGCGGCGCGGGTCAGGCCGGGCAGATCGTCCCAGACCGCGCCCCAATCATAGGGGCCGGACAGCGCGATGCAGGCGCGGGCGCGTTTTTCACAGGCCGCCGCGCGGGGCGCGAAATAGCCGCCAAGACTGACGCCCCAGAGACCAATGCGGTTCGCATCGATATCGTCGCGGGTTTCCAGGTAATCGAACACCGCGCCGACGGGGGCTTCGTAATCGGGGCGGATCGGAAGATCATATTCGGCTTCGCCCTGGCCGGGCCCATCGAAGCTGAGGGTCGCCATGCCGCGATCCAGAAAGAGCTGTTCATAGGCGCCCATTTCCTCCTTCGCGGAATCGAGCCCCATGCACATGACCACCACCGGCGGGCGGGCGATGCCGTCGGGCTTGCGCAGAATCCCGGCCAGGGTCGCGCCTTCATACGCCATGTCGACCCGTTCGCCGGCGGGGCGGATATGGGGCAGTGCGAGACGGCGGCACTCGATGGCCCGGTCATGGACCCGGCGCATTTCCACCCTGTCGTTGACGAACAGGAACTTGCCGAAATGGTAGCACACGGCCGCCGTCGTCAGATGCTGGCCCGCCGACAGGCCCCTGCCCGCCTCCAGAGCCTCGCGCCCCATGGCTTCATGTATTTCGGCGCGCGCCGCCCAGTGAGGGCACCAATCGTCCCAGGTCTGGATCCCGGCGGTGACTTCCTGGAAATCGGTCAGGGGCACGCCGTTGGCCACGAAGCGGGGCGCCCAGTGATTGATGGCGGATTGGACTCGGGCGTCGCCGGTCATGGTTGGTTTCCTTGTGTGGGGTTAGACCCGGATCAGGCTAAACTTGGATCAGGCCGGGCGGCGCATCGTGGATCGACACCGCGCCGTCGGCGGTGATGCGCACGCATTCGCCGGTCTGCACGCCGGCTTTTCCGTCCAGGGTGGTGACGTTGGGCTGGATCACCATCAGCATGTTTTCCTGCAGCACCATATCGGGCGGCGGTTCGTTCTGGCGGCTTTTCGACCCGATGATGGGCTGGAAATAGCCGCCGCCATAGCCATGCACCAGATCGTCGCAGGTGGTGAAGCCGGCATCCTCGATCACCGACGAGGCCTCGATCAGCGCCTCGGGACGGGCGCCGGGCCTGGCCGCCGCCTTGATGGCCTCATAGGCGGCCTGGGCCACATCGGTCAGATCCTTGTAGAGCGGCGTCGGGTCTTCCTCGACCGCGTAGGTCCGCAGCACCTGGCCGGAATATTCCCCGAAGGTGGCGGAGATTTCCGTGAAGACCACATCGCCCGGGTCGATCTTCCGGGTCGAGGTGAATTGGGCCGGAACTTCCAGATTGGGGTTCCGCATGGAGGTCACGCCGAAGAAATGGATCACCGTGCGCGCGCCCCACGGCGTGTAGGACCGTTCCACGATATCGGCCAGATCATGTTCATCGAGCCCGCTGCGAAGCTGGACGGAAAGCGCATCGATGGCCACGTCGCACAAGGATGCGCCGATGCGGAACCAGTCCAGCTCCTCATCGGACTTCACCAGCCGAAGCCGGGCATAAGCGCCGTTCAGATTGACCACATCGGCGCAGACACCCGCCAGCGCATCACGCTGGGAAAAACCCATCGGGCCGAACACGCCGACCCGCTTGCCCGCAGCACCCCGGCGTTTGAGTTCGTCGGCCACCGACGCGATCGTCGAGGCCCCACCCCAATGCACATCGGCATCGACCGCCTGGCGTTTCGCCATGGGCAGGTGATTGAAATACTGCACGAACATGGCGTCTTTTTCACCGGGCGTGAGGACGGCAACGACTTCCGTGGTCACCGACCGGTGGGTCAGCCATGGCACGGCGGAGCCCCTGAACCCCGCGCCGCACAGCAACAAATGCGACACATCGGCCTGTTCCATCACCTGATGGACCGCTTCGCGCCGGCGGCGCATTTCGGCATCTGAAAATCTTGGGAATTCAGCGTCGAGAATTTCGCGAAGTCTCGGCTCCAAACGTGGCGCCGGCGGCTTATGTGACAATTCGTTCATAACCTTTCCCCTTATCCGGTTTCTCCATCGTCCCGACGGTACCATGGGAAAAACCGTCTGAGCACCCGGTTCTTGGCCGGACCCACTGGCGGCGCGCGTCGGGCCGGTTTAATCTGGTCCGATGGCTGACCAACGCACCCTATTCGACAAGATCTGGGATCGCCACGCGATCACGATAAGCGATGACGGCGAGACGCTGATCCATATCGACCGCCATCTCATCCATGACGGATCGTTCCATGGCTTCAACATGCTGGATTCCAACGGATACACGGTCCGCCGCCCGGACCAGACCTTCGCGACACCCGACCATTACGTGCCCACGACCGGCGATTACGCCGACGACGAACGCCGCGAAAAGGTCGAAACCCTGGCGCGCAATGCGAAGGCTCACGGAATTCCCCATTTCGGAACGGGCGATGCGCGCCAGGGAATCGCCCATGTGGTCGGCCCGGAACAGGGGATCACC
>CALGIA010000516.1 GCA_937916005.1 uncultured Rhodospirillaceae bacterium | reverse complement strand
GCGTTCAGCAGAGATTGCGATACGCTGTATTTGTGTTCTGGCCCCGATGGCCAACTTTCTAGTGGATATAGATGCCTGCCAATGCCACTAGTCGCTTGAGCGAAATCGAAATGCCCGCGCGCGACAAACAGATTCCCGCCACCGCCGCATTTGCGGATGAAGCCGCATGGCGCCATGTCCACGCGGTAACCAAGGCCGCGGGGTCGTCGTTTTACAGCGCGATGCGGTTACTGCCCCCGGCGCGGCGCGAGGCCATGTTTGCGATCTATGCTTTTTGCCGCGAGGTTGACGATATCGCAGACGGTGACCAACCGACCGAGGAAAGACAACGCCTGCTGAATGAATGGCGCGCGGAAATTGACCGGGTTTATGACGGTGAGCCAAACCTGCCGACGGCGCGCGCACTGGCCGAAGCGGTCGCGCGGTTTAAAATGCAGCGCAAGGATTTCATTGCCGTGATCGACGGCATGCAGATGGATATCGACCAGACCATCGCCGCGCCAACCATGGCCGAGCTGGAAACCTATTGCCGGCGGGTCGCCGGCGCGGTCGGGCTGCTGTCGATCCACGCCTTTGGAATTTCGACCAGACGCGCCGAAGAATTCGCCGTGGCGTTGGGAACGGCCCTGCAGCTGACCAATATTCTGCGCGATCTGAAGCAGGATGCGGAAATCGGCAGGCTCTATCTGCCCCGTGAAGTGTTACTGGAACATGGCATCGAGTCCCGGGACCCGGATGAGGTCCTGGCCCATCCGGCCATCGGCAAGGTTTGCGAAGACATCGCGTCCATGGCGCGCGAACGCTATGATTTGGCGGCCAAGGCGCGGGCCGACTGCCCGGGCAAGGCATTGCGCCCGGCGGTGGTCATGATGGTGATGTATCGGAAAATCCTTGAAAGACTTATCAAACGGGGCTGGCGGGATCTGGACAAGACGGTTCGCGTGTCCAGCCCGGAAAAGATTTGGGTCGCGCTTCGCTATGGACTCATGTAGTGATCCCATATCTTCACGGGCCGGCATTTTGACGTTGCGATTTTCGGTCGTCACCGGTTGCAAATCGCGACTGTATTGGACATTTGCGTAGTAGAGAATTAGTTTGCCTGAAGATGAGCCGCAGTGAGATTTTCGATGCGGTTGTCGGGGGTTAGCATCAAAAGGAGAGTAAGCTTGCAGGGTTCCGCCTTGCCGGAGGAGGTTCCTTCAGAACCTGACACGGGGTTGCCCGTCGGCATGTCCGTCGCCATGCCCAGGGACGATGACGCACGTCTTGACGACGTCATCGAAGACGCGCGCGAGGCATTGCTTGCCCGCCAGTCGGAAGATGGCCATTGGGTTTACGAGTTGGAAGCGGATGCGACCATCCCCGCCGAATATATCCTGCTTGACCATTTTATGGATGAGCAGGCCCCCGACACCCGGGAAACTCATGAGCGGCTGGCGCGCTACCTGCGCGACATTCAGGGGGACGACGGCGGCTGGCCTTTGTTCCACGCCGGCGACACAGACCTCAGCGCCACGGTCAAAGCCTATTTCGCGTTGAAGCTGACCGGCGATGCGCCCGAGGCGACCCACATGAAGCGCGCCCGCGACATCATCCTGTCCCGGGGCGGGGCGGCCCATTGCAATGTCTTTACACGCATCATGCTGTCGCTGTTCGGCCAGACCCCCTGGCGCGCGGTTCCGGTCATGCCGGTTCAGATCACCCTTCTGCCGCGCTGGTTTCCGTTCCATTTGTCCAAGGTTTCCTATTGGACCCGGACCGTGCTCACGCCCCTGCTGGTGCTGATGGCGAAAAAGCCGCAGGCGCGCAATCCCAAGGGCATCAGAATCGACGAATTATTCACCACGCCGCCGTTCGAGGAAAAGCACTACATCGTCAATTCAACCGGATCGCTGCTGGGCCAAATGTTTCTTTGGCTGGACCAGATCTTACGGGTAACGACCGAGATTTCTCCCGCCATGTGGCAACGCAGCGCCATCAACCGGTCGGTTGATTTCGTCACTGAACGTCTCAACGGCGACGAAGGTCTCGGCGGCATCTTTCCGGCCATGGCCAATGCCGTCATGATGTTCGACACGCTGGGCTATGACAGGGATCACCCGGATTTTGTCCAGGCGCGGCAGGCCGTGAGAAACCTGGTGGTTTTCGATGGCGACCGGGGCTATTGCCAACCCTGCATGTCGCCGGTGTGGGATACGGCCCTGGCCCTGCATGCCCTGCTGGAAACCGATTGCGCGGAAGATGCCCCGGCCGTGAAGCGCGCGACCAAATGGCTCCGCGATCATCAGATTCTCGACGTCAAGGGCGACTGGCATGACAAACGGCCCGGGCTGCGGCCCGGCGCCTGGGCGTTTCAGTACCGTAATGAACACTACCCGGACACCGATGACAGTTCGGTGGTCGCCATGGCGCTGGACCGGGCCGATCCCGAAGAAAACCGCGACTCGGTTGACCGTGGCGTTGAATGGATTATCGGCATGCAATGCCGTGACGGCGGCTGGGGATCGTTCGACGCCGACAATACCCATTACTATTTGAACTATATCCCTTTCGCCGACCACGGGGCATTGCTTGACCCGCCGACGGAAGATGTTTCGGCGCGCTGCATAAGCCTGCTGGCCCAGCGCGGTTATCAAACCGACCATCCGGCCGTCGCCAAAGGACTTGCCTATCTGAAGCATACCCAGATGGAGGACGGTTCCTGGTATGGCCGCTGGGGCACCAATTACATCTACGGGACATGGTCCGTGCTGTGCGCGCTGAACGCGGTGGGCGAAGACCCCCAGTCGCCCCATATCCGGCGCGCGGTGGACTGGCTGAAATCCCGCCAGCTCGACGACGGCGGATGGGGCGAGGATTGCGCGAGCTACTGGCCCGGGCGTGAACGGGAAGTCAAAACCAGCACGGCGTCGCAAACGGCGTGGGCGTTGCTCGGCCTGATGGCCGTGGGCGAAGCACAAAGCGAGGCGGTTCAGCGCGGCGTCGACTATCTGCTCAATGCGCCCAAGAACGGCTCCGGCTGGGAAGAGAAATTCTATAACGCGGTCGGTTTCCCGCGGGTATTTTACCTGAAATATCACGGCTACAGCACCTATTTCCCGCTTTGGGCGCTGGCGCGCTTCCGCGCGCTTACCAAGGGCGGCGCGAACCATACGCCCCATGGGATGTGACCCGGGCGCATGACCCGGTTGGGCATCGTCACCGGCATGGCTTTCGAAGCCGCCATCCTGGACCGACAGCTTAAAAAATCCGCCCCGGACGCGCAAATACCCGACATCCTAATCGCCGGGGCCGATGCGGCGCGGGCGCGCCTTGCCGCACATGAATTGATCGATCACGGCGCAACGGCGCTGATGAGCTTTGGCATCGCCGGCGCATTGGACCCGGCGCTTGCCCCGGGCGATCTGATTATCCCAACGCGCATCATCGGGCCGGATGGCGAGACCGTCGTAACGGATGCAGCCTGGGCCGCCCGTCTGACCGGGCTGGTGGAAAGAAGGTGCCGGGTGATCAACGCCGATCTTGCGGGCAGCGACGGCACTGTCGCCACGGCGGCGGCCAAGCACGAAATGTTCCGGGCCACGGGCGCGGTTGCGGTCGACATGGAAAGCCTCGCCGTCGCCCAGGCGGCGCGGGATCGCGGCATAATGTTCTGCGCCGTGCGCGCAATCGCCGATCCGGCCCAGCGCGAAATTCCAGGCTGGGTGCCCGGCGCAATATCAACAAAGGGAAAGACCCGGCCCATGTCCGTGCTGTCGGCGCTGTTTGGCCGGTCGGGGCAAATTGGAAATCTGGCGCAGCTGGCCCGCGACAGCCAGGCGGCGAAGGCGTGCCTAGGCCGCGTCGCTTTGCTTGGCGCCCCGGATTTTGGACTTGTCTAGCCCGTTCACCTTGTCCTCGACGATCCCGTCAAACACGAAATCCGCCGCGCGCGCGCCGTCGAGGGGGATTTCAGCGGCCATGTCGCCGGTCGTTCGAATGCCGCGCAACGCAACCTTCAGCGCCTTGAACGGATGCTGTGTCGTGTCGGTCACCGCCGTCGCCTCGTAACCGCAATGGGCCATGCAGTCGGAACATTTTTCGTAATTTCCGGTGCCATACAGATCCCAGTCGGTTTCCTCCATCAGCTCCTTGAAGGTGCTGACATAGCCTTCGCCCAACAGATAGCAGGGCCGCTGCCATCCAAACACCGTGCGGGTCGGATTACCCCAGGGGGTGCAGCGATATTGCTGGTTCCCGGCCAGGAAATCGAGATACAGGCTGGAATGGCTGAGCGGCCATTTCGCCCCGTTGCGCCGGGCGAACACATCGCGGAACAGCTGCTTGGTCTTGCGCCGGTTCAGGAAATGCGCCTGGTTCGCGGCCCGTTCGTAGGCGTAACCCGGCGACACCGTAATGCCGTCCACGCCGAGATCGGTCACCGTATCGAAGAAGGACGCGATTTCGGCCGGATCGACCCCGTCGAAAATGGTGCTGTTGACATTGACCCGGAACCCCCGGGCGCGCGCCGCCTTGATGGCGGCCACGGCGCGGTCATAGACCCCGTCCTGACAGACCGCGGCGTCATGGATTTCGCGATTGCCGTCGAGATGGATCGAAAATGTCAGAAAATCACTGGGCGTGTAATCATCGAGCTTTTTTTCCAGCAGCAGGGCGTTGGTGCAGAGATAGACGAATTTCTTGCGCGCCACGATGCCCTTGACGATTTCCGGCATTTCATTGTGGATCAGCGGCTCACCGCCGGCGATCGACACCACCGGCGCGCCGCATTCATCAACCGCGCCAAGCGCGTCTTCAAGGCTCACGCGCCGATTGAGAATGGGATCGGGGTAATCGATCTTGCCGCATCCCGCGCAGGCGAGATTGCATCTGAACAACGGCTCAAGCATCAGAACAAGCGGGTAACGCTTTACCCTTTTGATCTGCTGCTTGAAAACATAGGCCCCTACGCGAACTGTCTGGGAAACCGGAATCGCCACGAATACTCACCCCTGAAAACACACCTGAATTGCGCCTTACGACGCATTTCGTTCCTTGGGGATTGCGCATAACGGACTATCCCCACGAAGGTCAAATATAACAACACTACGCAACAATCCAGACCTCAATCAATAATTTCAGCGAATCATGTGATTTTTAGCATTATTTGTCTCCGGAAATGTCCCTGGAAATACTGGGTAATATCTCGTTTTGCGCCCGGGCGATGTCCTCGGGAAAGTCGATTTCCACCCAGGGCACGCCGGTGACGTCCTCATAGCCGAACCCGCCATCCGGCGCGGCAAGCAGCAGATCGCGGATGGCTTCCTCGTAGGGTTCGCCGATCCGACCGTCCGATGCATAGTCGTCGGCGCGGGACGCCAACGCGCCGGCGGTTTCGGGCGACAGACGGAAAAACCCCACGGATTCGCCGCAATGATCGAAGTCGATTTCGATCTTTTTACGAAAATCCACGATGCGGCCGTCCCGAACGCAGATCTTCACAGGCTCGTCGCCCGGCTCGAACCCGCCGTCATAGAGCAGACAATTCCCATGTTCCGACGCCAGGAGACGGGCAATCATCCGGTCGTCATAGAGCACGTCGGCATCCATCAGCAGGATATCGTCATCGCCGTCCATCTCGTGGCGCATGCACCAGAGGGTCAGAATGCTGCCGTCGCGATAGCGGTCATTGGTCACCAGCCGGACCGGAACCGGCGGCGAAATCGCCTCCAGTTCGGCTTCGATCAGATCGGCGCGAAACCCGACGCCGATGGCGATTTCCGAAACCCCGGCAGCGGCCAGGATGTCGATATGACGGGCCAGCAGGGACTTGCCGCCGAATTGCAGGAGCGCCTTGGGCCGGTCATCGGACTCCACGCCCAGGCGGGCGCCGACTCCGGCGGCGAGAATAATGGCTTTTGTGGACGTGCCGGGGATGGACATGCTGGGTTTTGCCATTTGGGATTATGTGTCGATTACGGGGGCAATCTAACGCTACCGCCTGAAATCGAAAACGCAATTTTGCCATGATCTGCGTTCAGGATGGCATGGTGGGATTGCGATCATGCCCTGGTGCGCCTAAATATGATTTTGGAGGCGTTGGATATCTGACATGATGAATCGAGACTGGATTGGCGACCGATTTGGGGTGCTGGCCGTGATGGCCGGCCTCTTCGTGGCAATGTGGAGCCCGAACCCGGCGTTGAGCGCGCCTCCCCCTCCGGGGGCAACCCCAAAGCTGGTGGTAGAGCAGTTTCATGGCGTCCTTTTGGGCGTCATGAAGGACGCAAAACGGCTTGGCTACAAGGGGCGGCTGGCGGCGTTGACGCCCGAGGTCACGCGCGCATTTCACTTGCCGGTGATGACCCGGATCGTCGCCGGGCGGTATTGGAAAAAATTTTCCAATCCCCAGAAGCAGGCCCTTGTGGACGCGTTCAGCCTCATGACCATTGCAACCTATGCCCATCGGTTCGACGGTTATGGAGGCGAAAAATTTCGTGTGGTCAAGATAGAGGACGTTCGCGATAAAGCCGTGATGATCAAGACCGAACTGGTCAAATCTGACGGCGCGGCGGTCAAGCTCGATTATCTTGTGAAGCTGTACAGGAATGACTGGCGGGTGATCGATATCTATCTCGACGGCGCATTCAGCGAACTGGCAACCCGCCGGTCGGAATATTCCAGCGTGCTGGGCCGCAAGGGGCTCGATGCCCTGATCAATCAGATCAACCAGAAGGTCGCGAATTACGCCACCGAGAATTAAGCCCGCATCTTGCCCCCACCTTGCCCCGGGCGCGATAATCTGGTCTAACCAGAGTATCCAAACCGAGGCGGAATAAGAAGCGGAATTATATGTCCATGGCGACAAAACTTGACGTGAAACGCGACGTTCCCATCCCCGCGCTTTCGAAGGCGGCGCAGCTTCGCACCCTGCTGGAATCCCCGGACCTCAGCTTCCTGATGGAAGCCCATGACGGGTTGTCGGCCAAGATCGTCGAGGAAGCCGGATTTCGCGGCGTCTGGGCGTCCGGGCTTTCCATGGCGACGGCGCTGGGCGTGCGCGACAACAACGAGGCATCCTGGACCCAGGTTCTCGAAGTGCTCGAATTCATGTCCGACGCGACCACGGTGCCGATCCTGATGGATGGCGACACCGGCTTCGGCAATTTCAACAACATGCGCCGGCTGGTGCGTAAATTGTGCCAGCGCGACATCGCTGGTGTCTGTATCGAAGACAAGCTGTTCCCCAAGACCAATTCGTTTCTGGGCCACGGCCAGCCACTGGCCGACATCGACGAGTTCTGCGGCAAGATCAAGGCCGGCAAGGACAGCCAGACCGATGGCGATTTCTGCGTCGTGGCGCGCGTCGAAGCGCTGATCTCGGGCTGGGGGCTGGACGAGGCGCTGCGCCGGGCCGAGGCCTATCACGACGCCGGCGCCGATGCGGTGCTGATCCATTCCAAGATCGCGACGGCAGCCGAAATCCTCGCCTTCATGAAGGAATGGGACAATCGGTCGCCTGTGGTGATCGTGCCCACGACCTATTACGGAACGCCGACCGACCAGTTCCGCGACGCGGGCATATCCACCATCATCTGGGCCAATCATTCGCTCCGCGCATCCATCAAGGCCATGCGCGAAACCGTGCGCGCGATCCATGAACAGGAAAGCATCGCCGAGGTGGAAGACCGCATCGCCTCCTTGCGCGACGTGTTTACCCTGGCCGGCAATGCGGAACTGTCCGAGGCGGAAGACCGCTATCTGCCGTCGACGGACGACAATGTCCGGGCCATCGTGCTGGCCGCATCACGCGGCTCGGCGCTGGGCCCGCTGACCGAGGACCAGCCCAAATGCATGGTCGATATCCGCGGTCAGCCCCTGCTGCGCCGGCTGGTTTCGACCCTGCGTGAAAGCGGCGTGCGCGACGTGCATGTGGTGCGCGGCTATCGCAAGGAAGCGGTCGATCTGCCCAACATCTCCACCCTGGACAATGACGCCTATGAGACCACCGGCGAGGCCGCGTCACTGGCCTGCGCGCTGGATCAGATCGAGGGCGACTGCGTGATCGCATATGGGGACATATTGTTCCGTCGGTATATTCTCGACAATCTGCTGCAGACCGACGGCGATATCGTGGTCGGCGTCGACGCCATGTGGCGCGAACGGACCGGCCGGACGGCCGAACGCGTGCGCGACCTGGTGCAGGCCTCGGCCCCGTTCAGCCCAAGCTATCTGGATGACGAACCGGTTCTGTTGCAGCGCGTCGCCCCTGACCTCGCCGGCGATGATATCAGCGGCGAATGGGTCGGGCTCGCCAAGCTGTCGGCGCGGGGCTCTGAATTGGTGTGCGCCGAAATCGCTTCCATGGGCGAAGACGGCAGCCTTGCAACGGCCAGCCTGCCCGACTTGTTCTCCCGCCTCGCCAAACACGATAATCCGCCGCGCGTGGTCTATGTCACCGGCCATTGGCTCGATGTCAACGACGCCTTCGATCTCGCCAAGGCCGGCGATTTTACATGATACAGGCGGACGAGTTCCTGCAACCGGCCCGCGCGCGCGGCTATGATTTCTTCACCGGGGTGCCGTGCTCGTTCCTGACCCCCATCATCAACCGGGTGATCAGCGACGACACGCTTGACTATGTGGGCGCGGCCAGCGAAGGCGAAGCGGTGGCGATTGCCGCCGGCGCCTGGCTTGCCGGACGCAAGACCGTGGTGATGTGCCAGAATTCCGGCCTCGGCAACACGGTCAATCCGCTGACCTCGCTGAATTTTCCGTTCCGCATCCCGACCATGATGATCGTGACCTGGCGCGGCGAGCCGGGACTAAAGGATGAACCGCAGCACGAACTCATGGGCCAGATCACCGGCTCGTTGCTGGACGTGATGCGTATCCCCCATCAGCCGTTTCCCCAGGAAGCCGGCCAGATCGCCGCGGCGCTTGATGCCGCCGAAAGCGCCATGGACGACTCCAGCCTGCCGTTCGCCTATATCATGGCCAAGGGCAGCGTGGCCGGCGAAAAGCTCGATCAGCCGACGCCGCCGTCCCGCAAGCGGGGCGAGGTCAGTGATTTGACCGCCCTGACGAATGGCGGCGAACGGTCGATCCGCTTTACCCTGCTGGAGCGCCTGACCGGCCTGATGCCGACTGACGCCGCCGTGGTCGCGACCACCGGTTTCTGCGGCCGCGAGCTGTGGACCCTGAATGACTGCCGGCAGAATATCTATCAGGTCGGGTCCATGGGCTGCGCCAGCGGCATGGGGCTGGGCGTGGCGCTGAATTCGGACCGGCCGGTGATCGTGGTCGATGGCGACGGGGCGGCCCTGATGAAGCTGGGCGCGCTGGCCACCATCGGCGCACAGGCGCCGGAAAAGCTGGTGCATGTGATCATGGATAACGGCGCCCACGAATCAACCGGCGGCCAGGCCACCGTGTCGAGCAATGTCACCTACGCCGAAGCCGCCATCGCCTGCGGCTATCGCAACGCCATGGTCTGCGATACGCCGGACGGGTTTGAGGCCGCCATGAAGCAGGCGCTGAGTTCCCCGGGCCCCCATATGATCCACGCCCGCATCAAGACCGGGTCGATCGAAAATCTGGGCCGCCCGACCATTTCACCCATCGAAGTCGCCCAACGTTTCCAGGGGTTTCTTACAGGAGGAAAATAATGCTTGAGCTTTATAATTTCAAACAATCGACCTGCAGCCAGAAGGTCCGGTTCTGTTTGGCGGAAAAGGGCCTGGAATGGACCGACCACATTCTGGATTCGCGCAAGAGCGAACAGCTTCAGCCCGAATATCTCAAGCTCAACCCGAACGGCCTGGTGCCGACGCTGGTCCATGACGGCAATGTCATCATCGATTCCTCCGTGATCATGGAATATATCGACGAAGTGTTCCCGGAGATTCCCATGGTGCCGCGGGATGTGGTCAAGCGCGCCTGGTGCCGCAAATGGCTGCGCTATTTTGAGGAAGTGCCCACACCGGCGATCCGCTATCCATCCTTCCAGAATTTCCTGATCCGCAGCTTCGAGAAGCTGGGCCCGGAAGAATTCGACGAAGCGGCGAAAAAGCGCCCCTTGCGCACCGATTTCTACCGCCGCATGGGAACCAAGGGGTTTTCCGATGCCGAAATGGATGCCGCCATGAACAATCTGCAACAGGCCGTCGACCGGGTCGATGCCGCCGTCGCCGATACGGGCGGCCCGTGGATCATGGGCGAGATGCTGACCGTGGCCGATGCCTGCTATCTGCCGAGCCTGGACCGGATGAACGATCTGGGCCTGTCCCATATGTGGGACAAGCGGCCAAACCTCACCGCTTGGTACGAGGCGATCCAGGAACGCCCGGCCTTCGACGCGACCTTCTATTTCGGCACCCGACTGACCGAACTGTTCGGCGACGCCGCCTGATTTAGAGGCTCAGCCACCAATACGATTCGGCCCCGCATATGCCATAATTCGGCCCCTGTAGGGATCGAAGGACAGATGGAAATTTTCGGCCAATTTACCGGCTTTGCGGTCGCCGCCCTGGCGGCCCTGCTGTGCGGCGCGGCCCTGATGCGGTTCAGACTGCCGCCCATTGCGGGATATGTCCTGGCCGGACTCATTCTGGGGCCAAGCGCAATCGGCATGGTTGGCCCGGTGGGAAGCGCCGCGCCGATTGGCCTGCTGGCCGAACTTTCCATTGCGCTGCTGCTGTTCATCATCGCCGCCCAGTTAAGCCTGCGCGCCTTCCTGGCCACATGGAAAACCGCAATCACCGCCGTCGCGGTCCAGATCGCCGTCAGCCTGACGGTGATGCTGGCCTGTTCCTGGGTACTCGGCCTGTCGATGGCGCTCGCGATCCTGCTGGGATTCGCCACCGCCCTTTCCAGCGCGGCCGTTACCACCGCGATGTTGCACCAGCTGGGCGCGGGGCGCGGCCGGGTCGGGCGCATCACCACCGGCATTCTGATCGCGCAGGCTTTCGCCTTCCTGCCCATGCTGTTCCTTGTCG
>CALGIA010000515.1 GCA_937916005.1 uncultured Rhodospirillaceae bacterium | reverse complement strand
CCGAATCGGGCGAAGTCCCGCAACGCCACACCGGTCACGTCGCCGTTCTGATACTCAAATCGGTCCTGGAAGACGCAACACCCGGGTCGGCGGTGAAGGTAATCGGCCTGCCGGCCGATGCCAGGGCGCTGGTCGAAGCGTATGCAGGCGATGGCCTTACGGTGCCGGCGCGTCCCGACCGAACCCCGAACCGGCTGATCAATTTCGCCATTTTGCTGCTCAACCTGATGTATGGCGTAGCCTTTGCGATCTCGCGGCTGAAACCTTTCGGCGTCCGTTCGCAATCGGTGTTCCTGGCGGCGGACTACATCCACGATCCCCGAGATTTCCAGCTTTATGAAATGGCGAAGGCCGGCGGCCCGGTCCTGCTGGTCGGCCGGGTCGCGCTGCCAGATCTCGACAAGTTTCCCGAACTAGCGGGCCACCCGGCATGCAGACCCAACGCGGGCGCGTTTACCTGGTCGGGCATGGCGCAGGCGATCAAAACCGTGGTCACCGATAGCTTTCATCTGTTTCGGCAATTTAGACATCTCGGCCCGGATCTCTTTTACAAGATCGCCACCCTGCCGAGCCGGCGCATCCTGCTACGCAGTCTGTTTACCAAATACCGCCCGCGTTATTTCTGGGGCCGCGACCCGTACAATGCCGAGCATATCCTGAGGCGCCAGGAGCTCGCGCGCGTCGGTGGGCAATCGCTTGGTTTAATCCCTGCGACGCCGGCTTACACGATCCTGTTTCCCCATATCCGCTATGTCAGCTTCGATCGTGTCTATGTCCCTGAACGTACGCTGTTCGCCGAGTTTTACGCTGACACCTGGCCAAGTGACATGGTAATCACCGGAACCGCAAGCCATAGCATCGACGCCCAACGGCTGGATGAGCGCGACACGCCGCGGCCAAGCGACATCGCCGTCTTTACCGCGATCTTCGTGTCAGAGGACGGTATGGTGGATCTGGTTCGCGGCCTGGCCGAGGCCTTTCCCGACCGCCGTATTTTTCTCCAAGTAAAATGGAACTTCATCGAGACAGAAACCGGCAAGCGGTTTATTGCCGCCTGCACAGAAGGGCTCGCAAACGTCGAGCTGGCGCGAAAATCCGTCTATGACGTTTTGCGCGATGTGCGCTACGCATTCTCGGACCCTTCGTCGGTAATCTACGAAGCGATCCATCTTGGGGTCTCCGCCTTCGCGGTCGATGTGTCGGCAAGCCAGGTCACGAGCGTTTTTCGACGCGTGCCCGGCCTCGCCGTGCGCAGTGCACGCGAGGCCGTGGACCGCATTCGAGATATAGAATCGGGCGCGTGGCAATATCCGATAGAGTCCTGCGCCGAATTCGTCGATCTCGCGGCCCGGCCTTCCATCGAGGTCATCGAGGCCGATCTCGGCCTTGCGAGGGCCTCGCCTTCCCGACCGACACTCGATCATGAGCGCGTCACGCGCGCAGCCAATGACAGGATTTCCACATGACCGACACTTTTTCGCCCCAAAGATCACCAAAGCGGACAGAGCAGTTCCGGGTCCTGATCGTATACCCGAACCTTCCCCTGATGCTGGTACCGTCGCTGGCGATTGGCCTGTTCACTCGGATATTCAAATCTCAGGGCTATGAGACCGAACTGTTCGAGACAACCCATTATCTGTCGGAAGAGAATTCAAGTTCCGAGATGCGGGCGAAAATGCTGAATGTGCGCGAGTTCGACGTACATGAAGATCTCGGCATCACCATCAAGGAAGACATGATGGGCGACTTCCGCCGCAAGGTGGAGGAATTCCGCCCGGATTACATCATGTTCTCTGTGGTCGAGGATGCCTTCCTCCAGGCGCTGGCGCTGCTGCGGCAAATCGAGGACCTCAAGGTTCCGCACCTGCTCGGCGGCGTGTTCCCGACCAACGCGCCGGACCGATGCATGGAATACCCTGAGATCAACATGATCGGTCTCGGCGAAGGCGAGCGTTCGGTCGTCGAAGTGGCGGAAGCCGTGCGCCTCGGCAAACCGCTGCACGATATCCTCGGCACATGGTACCGGGACGCAGACGGCCTGGTTCACAAGAATGCCAAGGACCCGCTGGTCGATATCAATGAATATTCACCTGATTTCAGTCTGTTCGAGGAATCGCGATTCTATCGGCCCATGGGCGGCCGCGTGTTCAAGATGATCCCCGTGGAAACGTTTCGCGGATGCCCCTATTCCTGCACCTATTGTAATTCGCCGGCCCAGCGCACGTTTTCCAGCGACAACAAGCTCGGCAGTTTCCTGCGCCGCAAGTCGATGGATGTCCTGCGATCCGAACTGCAGGAATATATGAACATCTACGATCCGGGCTTTTTCTATTTCGTCGACGACGTGTTCCTGGCCCGGCCCAAAAGCGAGATTTTCGAATTCTGCGACATGTATGAACAGTTCGGATTGCCGTTCTGGTTCAACACCCGCACCGAGAGCTGCGAGCCGGACGTGATGAAACGGCTCAAGGAAGTTGGCTGCTATCGAATTTCCTTCGGCATCGAATGCGGCAATGAAGAGTATCGCCAGAAAGTGTTGCGCCGGAAGATCAGCAACGACGAGCTGATACGGCGTTTCGGCATCATCGCCGAGAGCGGCATCGCCTTCAGCCTCAACATCATCATCGGCATGCCGGGAGAGACCCGGGATTTGACATTCGACACGGTCCGGCTCGTGCGCTCGGTATACGGCCACGACGCGCTAACCGTCAGCATTTTCACCCCGTATCACGGCACCGTGCTTCGTGATGTTGCGGTCCGCAACGGCTGGCTTGACGATGCGACGATCACCAGGCACACCACGTCGCGCTCGTTGCTAAACATGCCGAGACCCTTTCTCAACGCCGATGAGATCGACGGGCTGGCCGCGACCTTCCCGCTATATTGCTACTTCCCCGAGGAGGAATGGGACCGTATCAAGCGCGCCGAAACAGCCGACGAAGACGGGCTTCGCATCCGCGAAGAATACGCCAAGATCTATCGCGAACAGTTCCTGGGAGAAACCCAGGACTCGCAGAACGATTTGATCGTCGACGGGACCGGGGGCTGCCGCACCAATCCCAAGGATGCGTTCCGGGTCAGCCCAAAGCGCCTGACCGGCAAGGAAATTCAGATGCTGTCGGCGCAATAGCGGCGGCATCCGACCCATGCTCTCCACCATAAAAAAACTCATCGACTTCCTCGACAGCCGGGCGCGCACCCGTTTGGCGCTTTTGCTGGCGCCGATGCTGGTGATGGCGGTAATTGAAATGGCTAGCATCGGATTGATACTGCCCGTGATCCACATCGCACTTCTTGGGCAGACAGACGGCCCGTTCACCAAAACGTTGCTCGCCTATCTGCCCGATATGCCGGCGGCGCAACTCGTTATCTGGGTGTGCGGAATTTTCGGCGCGCTGTTCGTGATCAAGAACCTGCTGCTTCTCGTCCTCATTCACGTGGTGAACCGGGTGGTCTATGCCGAGAGCGCGCGTTTCACCACGCGGCTTTATGAAATCTATATCGCCCGCCCGCTGATCTTCCATCTGCACCGCAACAGCGCCGATATTCTGCGCAATTTGAATTCCGGGTGCGGGCTTGCCTTCGAGGCGGTGCGCCGCGGGCTGATGATCACCCTCGACGGGCTGATGATGCTGGCGGCATTCGGCCTGCTGTTAATGGTCGAACCGGTGATGACGCTGGTCATCGCCATCGGGCTGGTCGTCATCGGCGGCGCGTTCCACAAGCTGTCCTCGCCAGTCTTCTATTTTTGGGGCGCACGGATTATGGAACTTGAAGGCCGCCTGATCCGCTGGATCAACCAGTCACTGGCGACGATCCGAGACGTCAAGCTCACCCACGCCTATGAACAGTTCGGCCGGCGCTTCATGGAATTTTCGGGGCGGCGCGCACAGTTCGCGGCGCGCGCCGGCACAGCCATGCACATGCCTCGCCTGCTGGTCGAAACCGTCGTGGTGGTCGGGTTCCTCGGTGTTGTGCTGGTGCTGCTCGACGTCAAGCAGACACCCGGCGAGGTCGTCGCCGTGCTCGGCGTGTACGGCATGGCGGCGCTGCGGCTGATGCCCTCGCTCAACCGGGTGCTGACCGGCGCGGCGGAATTGCGCGAGCGGACGGCCTATGTGGACGAACTGCATCGCGACCTGATGGAGGGCCGAACCGATTCGGAACGCGGAGCCGCCGGTGCGGCCGTTAACGCGGATCCTTTTCGGCGCGACATCCGCCTGGTCGACATCACCTACAGCTATCCGGACGCCATCCATCACGCGGTCCACAATGTCAGCGTGACCATCGCCAGGGGCGAATCCGTCGGGTTCGTCGGCGCGTCCGGCGCGGGAAAAACCACCATCGTGGACATCGTGCTCGGGCTCCTGTCGCCCCAATCCGGCCAGCTGCTGATCGACGGCTTGGATGCATTCGACGATCTTCCGTCCTGGCAGCGCCGCGTCGGATATGTTCCGCAGGAAGCCCAGCTGGTCGACGACACCCTTCGGCGCAACATCGCCTTCGCGGTCGAAGACAGCGACATCGACGACGACCGAATTACTGAAATCATCGGCCTGGCCCGACTCGACGGCGTTGTTGCACGGCTGCCCGACGGCCTTTCCTCGGTCCTCGGCGAGGGGGGCGCCAGACTGTCCGGCGGCGAGAAGCAGCGGGTTGCGATCGCCCGCGCGCTGTACCGCGATCCGCAGGTGCTGGTGTTCGACGAGGCGACGTCGGCGCTCGACGCGGAAACCGAACGCGAGATATCCGCCGCCATCGAGAGCCTAGCGGGAGAACGCACCATCCTGATCATCGCCCACCGGCTGAGTACGGTGCGCAATTGCAACAAGCTGGTCTTCATGAAGGAAGGGCGCATCGTCGATGCGGCACCGTTCGACGACCTTGTCCGTGATCAACCTGAATTCCGCCAACTCGCCCAATCGCTCGATCCAATCAACAAAGAAACAAACCGAACCACGGCATAATTAAAAATGAACGCACAATCACTCAAACATCGGATGTTCCGCGGCGGCGTCAAGCTGATCGAACGCGGGCTTACGGCGATCTCAAAGGATCTCTACTTCAAGGTCGTCGCGGGGTTGCTCGACGAGCTTAATCTGAACTATCGCGTCGAAACCAAGAAGGGGCCGCTCTTCATCCATTGCGACAGCGAGACGGTGCGCATCCGCGCGCGGTCGATGCTGAATCGCGAGCCGGACACCCTGACCTGGATAGAAACCTTCACGCCCGACGAAGTCCTGTGGGATATCGGCGCGAATATCGGCGTGTTCACGCTCTATGCCGCGCGGGTCGCCGGGGCACGGGTGGTCGCGTTCGACCCGCTGCCGCTGAACCACGCCGGGCTTACCCGGAATCTCTGTCTCAACGGCCTGACCGACAAGGTGAACGCATTCTGCGTTGCGCTGTCCGACACGACGCAGGTCGCGCGGCTGCGGGTCCCGGCAGAAGCGGACACGCCGGGCGGCGCGGGCGGCGTTTTCAATGACGAGAACGACAATTTCGGCGTCCCCGTGAAAACGATTTATGAGCTAGGAGCGCTGGGCTACGGGATCGACGACTTCCTCGATACATTCGATGTTCCATTCCCCAACCATCTGAAGCTGGACATCGATGGCATCCAAGGAAAGGTGGTCGCCGGCGCCCGCGCGACGCTGCGTGATGCCCGGCTGAAAACGGCAATGATCGAGCTGCAGCCGATGCCCGAACAATCCGGCTTCATCCTGCAAGAAATGTCGGCGGCCGGTTTCGCGCTCACCAAAACCGTCGCCAGCGTGGCCGGCGAAAGCGCCGACATCAATACCGGCGTCACCAACAATTTTTTCGCTCGACAATAGGGTAACCCCTACAGATGAACGAGACCTCGCCGACCCAGGACGCGACCAAGCAGGACGTCCGAATATTCTGGGGTGCGGTATATGACGCCGCCTATACCGAAGTGGACCGCGATCTGAATTCCGCCAGTTTACTGGAACGCCTCGGCGAACTCGAAGCCATGTTCCGCCTACGCCGGCACATGGCAACCGAGGAGATGCCGGTCGATGAACTCGGCGGCAAGTCGGTATTGGAAATCGGTCCCGGCGCGGGCGGCCATTCCGCGCTATACGCCGCCAAGGGCGCTCACATGACCAGCATCGACATCACCTTCAGCCGTGCCCAGGCGACTCAGACGAAATTCGATCTTCTGGGGGATCGGGCCCGGGGTTGCGCCGCGCTGCAAGGCGACGCGGAAAACCTGCCCTTCCCGGACGGCTGTTTCGACATCGTCTATTCCAACGGCGTGCTGCACCATACCCCCGACACGGAGCGGGCGATCGACGAGGTTTACCGGGTTCTGAAACCCGGCGGGCGTGCCGTCATCATGCTGTACTGCAAAACCTCGTTCGATTACTGGTTCAATCGCTGGTTCTGCGAAGGGTTGCTTCTGGGCAGGATGTTCCGGTCCCGCAACTGGCTCGGCAACGCCACGGAATGGCCGGGCGCACGCAAATCCCAGACCGTGATCAATCCTATCACCCGCTGCTATACGCGGGGCGGTATTGGGCGGCTGTTTCATCAATTCGAGGATCTGCGGCTACGCAAATCCGAATTCTATTTCTATCTGATCCCCAAGCTCGGACGCATCTACCGGCGCTGGCAGATCAAGCATTACGGCGTCCATCCGGGCGGCCTGCTGGTCTATGGCGAACCGTGGCCGATCGTTTCCGGGGTTGAGGTCTTTCTCGGCCGCGTGATGGGATGGGCCTGGAATATCGTAGCCCACAAACCGGAAAGAGGCGATGCGCCATGACCAAATTTGTCTGCCGACACCCCTGGTCCCATTTCGAGGTCAATAACCCGAATGGCGATGTCACCATGTGCTGCAACAACAACGCCGTACTGGGCAACGTAAACGACAACTCGGTTGCGGAGATCTGGAATGGGGACGGGTTCAGCAAAATGCGCCGGCGCATGCTGGATGAGGGTGCCCATGAATTCTGCCCGCATACCTGCCCGGTGCTGCAGGGCGGCAAGAAATATGAGAACCTGGACTGGTATGACGAACTGAGCCGCGACGGCGAGCCGTATGAGAACGCGGCGCTGAACGAGGAAGAATACGCGGCAGGCGAAACCATTCTGGAATCGACGCCGCGCTGGCTGCGCTTTACCTATTCATATGCCTGCAACTTGGATTGCTACCACTGTTACCAGCGCGAAGATGCGAAAATGCGCATCAAGCTACCCGACGGGTTCATGGACGAACTTCCCGACTATGCGCGCAAAAGCCAGATCATCTATCCATTCGGCGGCGAGCCGTTTTTTTTCAAACCCGTCGTGGAATTTCTAGCAAACCACAACACGAATCTCGAAAGCCGATTTTTCTTCGTCACCAATGCAACCATCCTGACCGACGCCATATTCGACCGGCTGAAGCGGCTGCCGATCAGCACCATGGCGGTATCGCTGGATGCGGCGACCGCCGACAGCTTTGATACGCTAAGAGTCCGGGGGCGCAACGCCGACTGGGAAACCGTGATGCAAAACCTTGGCCGTCTGCGTGATTTGAAGCAGGAAAAAAACTTCATCTTTCCGGTCAGCATGACCCTGAACCGAGTGAATGCCGGGGAGATTGAGCCGTTCGTCGATTTGGCGCTGGCCTATGACGCCGAGCCGTTGATCATGCTGGTATCGAACCCCTACCAGACAATTGACTTTCAGCGCCAGTTCCTGAATTTCAGCGACGCCCAGTTCGACGACATGCAGGCGCAGATCGATGCGAGCCTGCCGAAAGTCCGCGCCGCCGGGTCCAGCGACGCTGAAACCGCGCTGATCTCGCTGCGCGCCGCGCTGCGCGAACATCGGGAGCTGGACAATTCTCCCTTGGGATATGGGTCCAAGACCATCGCCCGCAAGGCATTTCACATGCTGCCCGAAACCCTGCAAATCCCGATCCGCAAGACGGTTCAGAAACGTCGCAATCGGCGCTTCGAGAGCTTCCGTGATGAGTAAGGCGCGCAGGTCATGAAGCTCGCCGCGTCAAATATCGGCCTTGCGGCTTATGACCATCTTGACGATTTTCACTGCCTCGCCGGGATGGGGCTGACCGGTCTGGAAGTTTCGCCAAGCCGCGCCTGGGAAGACTGGTGGCATGGGCTGAAACCGACGGCGGTGGATACCTATCGCCGGGCCGCCGAGAGCGCCGGACTTCAGATCGTGGGTCTGCACACATTGTTCTGGCAACAGCCCGAACTCGGCCTGTTCCGCGCAAATGATGCGCGCGCGCAAACCCTCGACTATTTGGCGCACATGTCGCAGCTATGCGCCGATCTGGGCGGACGCACTTTGGTCTTCGGATCGGGACGGGCGCGCATGCGCGGCGCGCTTTCGCTCGATGACGCCATCGCCGAGACAATTCGGTTCTTCGGTGAACTTACCCCACGCATTCAGAGTCACGGCACCTGTTTCGCATTCGAGGCGCTGGGCGAGCAGGACAGCGATTTTCTCAATTCGGTGACGGAGACCCTGCGCGTGGTCGAGGGCCTCGACAGCGGGGTCATGAAAACCCATCTCGACGCCAAGGCGCTGGTCCAGGCGGGCGAGGTCAACGCGGAGGCCTTCGCCCGGGCACGGCCGACGGCGGTGCATTTTCACGCCAATCAGCCCGATCTCGGCGTGCTTTCCAGAGACGGCGAAGTCGATCACGCGGAGATCGGACGTTTATTGCGCAGTATCGGGTACGATGGGTTCGTTTCCATCGAACAGCGCATGGTCAATGAAGATGATCCCCTGTCGGATCTGGCGCGCAGCGCCGCCGTATTGAAGGATTGCTACGGATGACCGAACCGAGAAGCCCGTTCTCGCACCCCGGATGGACGCCTGCGGTGGCCGATGGCGCACGCATCCTGGTCGCGGGCGCCAGCGGCGGGCTTGGCCGCGCGGTGGTTGACATGCTGCTGGAAGGATCCAACTGCGTGATCGGCGCCCATGGGAACACACAGCCGGGCTATGCGGGCGACGATGAGCGTGTGCACAAGCTTCAGGGCGCGCTTGAAACCGCCGTGGACTGCGAAAAACTGGTGGAAGATTTCCGCGCCGCCGCCGGCGGCATTGACGGGCTCGTCATGCTGGCCGGAAGACTGACCACGACCGAACACTGGGACGGGTTAAGCCCGGAACAGTGGGAATCCGATATCCAGATCAATCTGAATGTGCCGTTTTTTATGGCGCGCGCCACCCTGCGCGTCATGAAAACCCAGGAAAGCGGCGGTCGGATCGTGCTCAACGGAACCGAATCCGCCTTGCATGGCGGCAGCGCACAATCGTTCCCCTATGCCGTGGCCAAGCGCGGAACGGAAGCGATGGTCCAGGGGTTGGCGCGCGAAGGCGCGGACCATTCGATCCTGGTCAACGGGGTAAGGTTGGGCTTTATCGCCAGCGGCTTTCACCAGCGCTGGACCGGTCGAAGCGAGGCCTCCATGCAGGAGCGCGCCGAGATGGTGCCGCTCAAGCGCGCCGGCGACCCGCAAGAGGCCGCAGCGTTGATCATATACCTTCTGTCCGGCTGGTCGTCTTTCGTCACCGGCCAGATGTTCGCTCTGACCGGCGGCGACTGGCTTTAGTCGCTTCGATCGCCAGACTGTTCCATGCCTGTCCTGCTGCGACGATCATCCGACCTTGCCGATATCCCGGCTGCTTGCGCGTGGATCGCAACCACGGGAAGCCACGCGCCGGAAAATCGTCCGAATCGACTGGCCGGATCGGCGCGGTTGCTGGACACGAATTTTGACCATATCCGGGATGATTGGTGGGCGCTCGCCCGGGCGCTGGGGAGAACTCCATCGGCCGAGCTTGGCCATGCCCCAACCGCGTCCAGCTACGCCTCGGATCTGGGCGTGATGATGGCCTGGGGACGGATCGTTACGAAGGCTACCGCAATGGCCGAGCCACTTCTGGTGGTCTGTGATGACCCGTGGCTTTTCCGGCATTTATCCTTGGTCGAGGGCGTTAGCGCCGGATCCGCGCCGCCCATGTGGCCGACCGTCCTGAAGTTACGGCTTCGCGGGATGGCGGCGCGGCTGAAATACGCGGCCCGCGCGGCTTATTCCGCCCTGGCGCTACGCGATCACCGCCGACAATTCACCGAAACCGGCACATCCGCTTTGCTGGTCTACGGACACCCGGGATCCAGCGCCGACGGAAACGACGCCTATTTCGGCGGACTGATGCATGAAATACCGGGCCTGCAGCGAATGCTGCACGTGGATTGTGGCGTCGCCCGGGCGCGCATACTGGCGGGCAGCCACACGATGAGCTTTCACGCCTGGGGCTCGGTCCTGCGCACGGCCGGGCTAGTATTTGCACGGTGGCGTCCATCGGCAGAAGACAAATCGGGCCGCTATGGCTGGCTGGTCCGGCGCGCCGCGGAACGCGAAGGCGGGGCAGCGGCGGCGGCGGCGACGCGCTGGCAATCGATCTGCCAGGCCGCATGGCTCACCCAGGCGAAACCGACGGCAATCGCCTGGCCGTGGGAGGGCCATCCCTGGGAGCGGGCGTTGATACGCGCCGCCCGCGGCCTTGGTGTAAAGACAGTCGGTTATCAGCACACGGTGGTCGGCAAGCATTTATACAATTACGGAACCGCCGCCAATTCGGACGGGATGGATGGCATTCCCGACAAAGTGCTGTGCAACGGTCCGGCCTATCGCGACCAGCTTCAGGGTTGGGGCGTGCCGGCAGACCGACTATCGGTGGCGGGCGCGTTTCGCCTGCCGGTGCCGCGCCAGCTCAGCGTTGATCCAACCGCACCGGTCTTCGTCGCGCTGTCGAGTGACCCGGTAATTTCAACCCAGATGCTGCAGGCGATCCGGGGGGCGATCTCAAATTCAGGGCGCGCCGGACGACGCTATCTGTTAAAGGAGCACCCCTTGTATCCTTTTCAATTCGAGCCCGAACCAGGTATTGAACGCACGGATGTAGAGATGACCAAGCACGAAGCACTCTCCGCGGTGCTGTATGCGACCGGGACGGTTGGATTGGAAGCGGTGATGGCCGGACTCCCCACGGTGCGTTTTCTGCCCGAGGGCAAGGTCGCTATCGACATTCTGCCCTTGGACATTTCGGTTCCGACGGCGGAAGCATCCGAATTGGACGACATCCTGGCCGTTGCGGAACCGCAAAATTCGATCCGCCGGGAAAACATCATCGCGCCGGTGGACATGGCGCATTGGAAAAACTGTCTGGAAACGGCATGACGGAACGACAAAACCTTAAGGTTGCGGTGATCGGTTGCGGAAGGGTTGCCGGCCACCATCTGAAATCCATTGCCAGCGTGGACGGTGCGGAAATTGCTGCCGCCTGCGACCTGGTCGAGGACAGGGCTCGCGCCTTTGGCGATGAATACGACATCCCATTTTTCACCAGTTACCATGACATGCTGACCGCGTTGCCCGAAATCGATCTGGTGGCAGTCGTCACGCCGTCGGGCATGCATTACGAACACGCCACTGAGGTCATGGAGCGGTACGGCAAGCATGTGATTGTCGAAAAACCGACCTTCATGCGGCCGGAACAGGAAGTCGCCGCCTATAAGACGGCGGACCGTTTGGGACTGCATTTGTTTCCGGTCTTCCAGAACCGGTACAACCGCGCCGTCGCGCGGGTACGATCAGCCCTTGCCGACGGCGAGTTGGGTGACATACGGCTGGTGTCGGTGCGGGTGCGTTGGTGCCGCCCGCAGCGCTATTACGATCTCGCGCCGTGGCGCGGCACGTTTTCCCATGATGGCGGCGCGCTGACCAACCAGGGCATCCATCATGTGGATTTGCTGCGGCATCTGGGCGGAGAGGTCGGGCGGGTGAATTGTTCCATGCGCACTTTGGGGGCCGAGATCGAGGTCGAGGACGCGCTGGTCGCGACGCTGGAATATGAAAGCGGCGCGATTGCGACGGTGGAGGTAACGACCGCCGCACGACCCGACGATTTTGAGGCATCGATTTCCATTGTCGGGTCCGAGGGGCTGGCCCAGATCGGCGGAATCGCCGTCAACGAGCTTCAGATTTTCACGCCCAACCCGGAAGACTGCGCGGCCAACAGCGAGGATTTCATCGGCATCGAAGGGCACGGAGCGGTCTATGGCTACGGCCACGCGGGCATGTATGCCGATATCGTCCGGTTTTTCGCTGATGGAACGCCCTATCCGGTGAGCCGGGAAGATTGCCTGGCGACCCTGCGCCTGCTGCACGCGTTCTATCGTTCGGACGAAGCAGACGGCTGGGCCATGGTCGATACGGGGGAACAATCGGCGCGACTGGGCCGGCCGGACGAGGTGATTTCGGCTTTATACCGCACACCCTCGCCGCACGGAAACTGAACACAATGGCTGAAAAACTCAGGGTCGGAATCGCCGGCTACGGCGTGGTCGGCAAGCGGCGCCGGGAGTTCATCGACCTGCACCCGGCGCTTGAAACCGTGGCGGTCTGTGATCGCACATTTGATGAAGATGGGCGTCAGATTGACGGCGTTGATTACTTCACCCATTACCGCGCACTGATCGCGCGCGGGTTGGATGCGATATTCGTCTGCATGTCCAACGACATGGCGGCGGAGGTCACCATCGCCGGGCTGGAGGCCGGGCTGCATGTATTCTGCGAGAAACCGCCGGGTCGAAATCCGGGCGAAATCGCGACCGTGATCGAATGCGAAAAATCCCACCCGACTCAAAAACTCAAATACGGCTTCAATCACCGCTATCATGATTCGGTGCGCGATGCGCTGGCCATCGTCGGGTCAGGCGAACTCGGGCGCATGGTCAATTTACGCGGCGTGTACGGCAAGTCTCAACTGGTCACCTTCGGCCAGGATTCTGACTGGCGCACCCAGCGGGAGATCGCCGGTGGCGGAATATTGCTGGACCAGGGAATTCACATGGTCGATCTGCTGCGGCTGTTCGGCGGCGAGTTCACGGAAATCCATAGCTTCGTGTCCAACGATTTCTGGCGCCATGATGTGGAAGACAACGCCTATGCGCTGATGCGCACACAAGACGGCGTGGTCGCCATGCTGCATTCTTCGGCGACCCAGTGGCGCCACCGTTTCAACTTGGAAATGACGTTGGAACGCGGAACGGTGATCCTAGCCGGCATATTGTCGGGCTCTAAAAGTTACGGCGCCGAGACATTGACCGTCGCGCGCGCCACTGACGATGACCGAGGCGACCCGCGCGAGGAGACCACCCGTTACAACGAGGACAATTCATGGCGCGACGAGATTGTCGAGTTCGCCGCCGCCATGCTGGGCGACGGGGAAATCGTTAACGGTTCATCGGCGGAAGCCTTGCAGACCATGAAGACCGTCTATCGTATCTACGGCGCCGACGCGGAATGGAGTACGCGTTGGAACATCAGCTCGACAACACCGGAATAGGCATGTCGGGACAAAAATTCCGCGTTGGCGCCATTGCCTTTCTTTCGCTGATCGCCACGCTGACCGCGCTGGAGTTCTCCGTACGCATGGCGCTGCCAGCGTACAATCCGGCGCTGCATCTCCGATTCGAACGCGCCCATGGCGATATGCCACCGCTTGGGGTTCGGAACAGTGTCCACCGCCTGATCAAGAATTCAGGTGATTATGACGTAACCGTGCGGTTCAACCGGTATGGCCTGCGCGATTCCCAGGACCTGGCGAACGCCGGACCGGACGACTACATCGTGGTTGGCGATTCCTTCGCATTCGGGTGGGGGGTTGAGGAGAATGAACGATTTTCAGAACGGCTACGGGACCTGACCGGAAGGCGCGTTTTTAATCTTGGCATTTCGGCCGATATCGATGGATATGAACGCCTTTTGGATTATGCCGCGCGCTTGGGCGCCCGGGTCGGAAACGTCATCCTGTCCGTCAACATGATAGACGACGTGCGCAATTATGAGCCGGCCCCGAAAAAACAAGCCGCGATCGCCGGGCCAGATGTCGGCGGCAATACCCTGATCAAGATAAAGCTATATCTGCTGGCCCGTTCCAGCCTGTATTTTCTAATGACGAACATGGTAAATCGCGTCGATTGGCTGCGCAAAATCCTGATTCGCGCCGGGCTGATCGTACCGCTGGAAAACGTCAACAGCGCGACGCCGGGAGACCGAGAAATCAAAAGCACCGCGGATAGACTTGCCGCGTTGGCGCGCCGTTTCAACATCACGTTCCTGATCATCCCATCACGCGCGCTATGGGTGGGAAATCGCGGTCCGGAAACAGACCGGGTCCATCGCAGCCTGTTGCGGGAGCTGGCGAAACGCCACCTTGATGTTATCGATATGCGCCCGTTGATGGAGGCTGGCGGCAATCCCATGGGGTATCACTTCCTGAACGATGGACACTGGCGCGCGGCCGGCCACCAGTTCGCGGCCGAAGCCATCGCCAGAAAAATCGGAAAGCGATAGGCGCCCGGGTCATGCTTTTTAGTTCCACCGAGTTTCTGTTCGCTTTTCTGCCGGCTGCGCTTGCCGGATTTTACCTGGCTGGTCGGCTGGTCGGCCCGCGCATCGCCCTGATATGGCTCGCAGCGGCATCGCTATTTTTTTACGGCTATTGGAACCCGGCGTTCCTGCCGCTGATTGCGGGCTCAATCATTTGCAACTACGCCATGGGACGGGCAATTGTCGCCAACCGGTCAAAGAAGCTGCTGATCACCGGCATCGTCTTCAATTTGGGTCTGCTGAGTTATTTCAAATACGCCAACTTCCTGATCGGCACCGTCAACACACTGGCCGACGCAACTGTCCCGATGCAATCCATTGTCCTGCCGCTGGCGATCTCGTTCTTCACTTTCCAGCAGATCGCTTTTTTGGCGGACGCTTATCAGGGCCGGACGAAAGACCCGGATTTCGTTCATTACTGTTTGTTCGTATCGTTTTTTCCGCAGCTGATCGCCGGCCCCATCGTCCATCACAGCGAAACCATTCCCCAGTTCCAGCGCAGCGAGACATTCCACATCGACTGGACCCGGCTCGCGGTCGGGCTCACCATCATCGTTATCGGGCTATACAAGAAAGTTATTCTGGCCGATGGCATCGCCGCCCATGCCGACCGGGTATTCAACAACGCTGTGACAAGCGCGCCTGGGATCATCGAGGCCTGGGGCGGGGCTTTGGCTTATAGCTTTCAAATCTATTTCGACTTTTCCGGCTATTCGGACATGGCCATTGGCGCCGCCTTCCTGTTTGGGATCAGGCTGCCGGTCAATTTCAATTCGCCCTATAAGGCCGTCAACATTATCGATTTTTGGCGCCGCTGGCATATCACGCTTTCGCGTTTCATTCGCGATTACCTCTATTACCCGCTCGGCGGAAACCGGAAGGGACCAAACCGGCGCTACGCCAATCTGATGACCGCTATGCTTCTGGGTGGGCTGTGGCACGGCGCAGCATGGAACTTTGTTTTCTGGGGCGGGTTGCACGGGTTCTTTCTCGCGATCAACCATTTGTGGCATGCCATCCGACGACGCATGGGACTTAATCTTTCGGCCCCAACACCCGTGGGAACCTGGGTCGCGCGGCTGATTACTTTTATCGCGGTGGTGATTGCCTGGGTGTTTTTCCGGGCCGATTCCTGGGAAGCGGCGATGTCGATCCTCGGCGGCATGGCGTATTTTAACGGGATCGGCGAAACAGTGGATTTCGCCTGGCGCGCGAGCGGGTCCGAGTTCGCCTGGCTGGGCATATTGCTCGCGATTGTTTGGCTCGCCCCCAACTCGCAGGAACTGATGGCCGATTACGAACCCGTGCTGGATGCGCCGCAGGCAGTTTCAATTCCATATCGAGCGGCCTGGATGACGCCGGCGGTGATAGTCACCGCGGTCATTGTCAGCCTGGTGATGATTGCGCGCGGACCGGACGGGCCGCGTTTCATCTACATGATTTTCTAGTTTATCAAGGGAGTTCCCCGTGAAGATTATCGGAATCGTTCCGGCGCGCATGGCTGCAAGCCGGTTTCCGGGCAAGCCGCTCGCTCCCATCCTCGGCCGCCCAATGGCCGAGCATGTGTTCGAGCGCGCCGCTCTTTTTGAGCGCTGGGATGGCCTGTTTCTCGCCACTTGTGACACCGAAATCCGCGACTTCGCTGAACGCAAGGGCTATCCCGCGATCATGACCGCTGACACTCATGTCAGGGCGCTGGACCGGATAGAAGAGGCGGCCAGGATTTGCGGCATCGCCTTGGAGGACAGCGATATCGTGGTCTGTGTCCAGGCCGATGAGCCAATGCTGGACCCGGAAATGATCGCTGCCGTGGTCCGACCGTTCGAGGAGGACCCTTCGGTCAACGGCACCATGCTGGCGATGCATATTGTCGACGAGGAACAGTACCGTAATCCGGATATCGTCAAGCTGGTGCATGATTTGAACGGCGACGTACTCTATACGTCGCGCAGCCCGATTCCCTATTGCAAAAGTTTTTCACCGGAACTGGGCGCGCAGCGCATCGGTGGAATTTTCGGATTTCGCTGGCATTTTCTCAAAGCGTTCGGCGCCCTGCCGGAATCGCCTCTTGAAATGGCCGAGGCGTGCGACTCAAACCGCCTGCTGGATAACGGGTTGCGTCAGCGCATTGCGCCGGTGCCTTATCGTCGGTATTTTTCGGTCGATTGCGAGGCGGATTTAGCATTGGTCGAAGCAAACATGGCGGACGACCCCTACTGGGGCAAATATTGAAACCGGAACCGCCATCACATGAACAGGGCAATACGACACATGGGCGTCGGCACATGAACGCATTTCAGGCAGTGGTATTCGATCTGGACGGTACGTTGATCGACAGCATTCCGGATGTTGTCGCGGCCATGAACCAACTGCTGGTCGAGGAAGGCCGCCGGCCGATCTCGCTCGATGAGGGGAAATCCATGGTCGGCGAAGGGCCGGGCCCGATGATCCGAGACGCCGTCGCGCTCACCGGCGTGCCGGTTGAGGCGGTGCGGATACCGGCCATGGTTGAACGCTATATCGCTTTCTATCGGGCGACTCCGGCGGACCACACCATTGTCTATCCCGGCGTGCGCAACGTGCTGGAACAGCTTGCTGATGACGGAATCGTCATGGGGGTATGCACCAACAAGCCCCATGAGATGAGCAATTTGGTGCTGGAGGCGCTGGGCATGGGCCATTTCTTCCGCACTGTTATTGGGGGCGACGCGCTTCCTATC
>CALGIA010000514.1 GCA_937916005.1 uncultured Rhodospirillaceae bacterium | reverse complement strand
GCGGCCATGAAGCATGCCACTGAAATCGGCTGGCGATGGGACGCGCTGGTGTTGTTCGATCCGCCGAATATTCCCCGTGAGGGCCATCCAGTTTACGAGCTGATGTGCAAATTTGAAAAAAGACTCGATGAATGGGCCAAGTCACGTCGGTCCCATTATGACGACCCGTCGGAACTCGCCGCGGAATATGCCGGTTTGCGCGCCCACGCCGGCTGGGCCGAGGGCGCCCATGAATTGATGGCGCGGTCGGTGTTACGCCCCGATAAGGAAAAAGGCGGCTGGTCGCTGGTTTTTCCGGGGGAATTGGAAGGGATCACCTATATGTCCAATATTCCCATGAATCTATGGCCAAGCGCCAAGGATTATGGCGGCCCAGTCAAACTGATCGGCGCGGATCCCGATCTGGAACGGCCCGGACCGACGGCGATCGCCAACAAGGCGTTGGCGGAAGAAGGTGGCTACGTTTATGAATCCATCCGTGGTGCGGGTCACATGTTGCAGCTCGAGGAACCCGAGGCATGCCGGAAGGCGTTGATCTCATTCCTGGAAGAAATTGGAATTTGCTAGTTTGGGATTCAGATCAAAGAATCTATCATGTTTGGATAGGATTTGAGTCTGAAATGGATCAAACCGGGGACTTAACCAACAGGGGCATGTTATGAAACGAGGACTCGTAATTGGCGGCGGCGCGGTTGGCGTCATTATTATCATCGTCATCGCCGTTGTTGTGATTGGTCTGAGCAATATTGACTCGATCATCAAGAATGGGGTCGAAAGCCAGGGCAGCGAAATCACCCAGGCCAAGGTAACTCTGAACAAGGTCAAGATTTCCGCAACAGAGGGGACCGGCGAGCTGGCCGGTTTGGTGATCGGAAATCCCAAGGGCTTCAAAACCGCCCATGCGTTCAGCCTCGGGGCGATCAAGATCAGCCTTGATGTGGGCACCGTGCTGGAAGACAAGGTGGTCATCCGTGAAATCGCCATAGACGCGCCCCAGATTATCTATGAGGTGGGCGACGACGGAAGCAATCTTGATGCGCTGAAGCGCAATGTGAATAAATTCCTCGGCGTGGATGAAAAGACCGGCAAGACGCCCGCAGGCGAAAAGTCCGCCACGCAAAAAGATGACGGCGGCAAGAAGCTGGTCATCGAACATATCTATATCCGCGGCGGCACAATCAGCGTCAGCGCCAGCATGTTGCAGGGGCGCAAGATCACCTCACCGCTGCCAGATTTACATTTGAAGGATATCGGCAAGAAAGAAGGCGGCGCCAGCCCTGGTGAAGTGGTCAATCAAGTCATTACGGCTGTACAGAACGCCGCGACGAAATCCGTCGGCGCGCTGAATATCAAAGGGCTTGTCGGCGGTGTCGGCAAGGCGGTCGAAGGCCAGCTCAAGGGCGTTACCGATCAGATCGGGTCGGGCGCCGGTGGAGCAGGGGATGGCGTCGGCAAGGCGCTCAAGGGATTGTTCGGCAAATAAGCTGAATGTGACGCGCCATGAAACTGGTCACATTTCTCGGCAAAGGCGGGGCCGCGCGTATTGGCGCGGTAACCGCCGATCTTGCGTCGATTGTCGATCTTGCGGCCGCGGCGCGGACCCTTGGTCGGAATCCTGGTTCGGACTTCGACTCCATGCTGGCCCTGATTGACGGTGGCCCCAATGCGCTCGCTCTTGCCCGCGACGTCTTTGATGCCGCTCCGCAAAGCGCGCTGCTTGATTATGGCTCCACATCATTGCTGTCGCCGGTGCCGGAACCGCGCCAGATGCGCGATGCCATGGCGTTTGAAAAACACGTGCTTCAGGCAATTTCGGCGATCTACCGGCGCAATGCCGCGATGTCGGATGATCCGGAGGAGGCCCTCAGACGTTATGAGGCCGACGGGCTGATGAAGCCGCCGCCAATCTGGTACGAACAGCCGATCTATTATAAATGCAATCGGTTCTCCGTGGTCGGCGCGGAGACGGATGTGATATGGCCGCGTTATTCCGAATTGATGGATTACGAACTCGAATTCGGGATTTTCATCGGCAAGGGAGGCAAGGATATCCCGGTCGAACAGGCCGGGTCCCATATTTTCGGCTATACGATTTTCAATGATGTCAGCGCCCGCGACGCCCAGGCGGACGAAATGCGCGGCCAGCTCGGACCGTCCAAGGGCAAGGATTTCGACACCGGAAATGTCATCGGACCGTGGCTTGTGACTGCCGATGAAATTCCTGATCCTTATGGCTTGGAAATGTGCGCGCGGATCAATGGCGAGGAAGTTTCCCGCGGCAATTCCCGCGACATGCATCATAAATTTGAAGACATCATCGCCTGGGTGTCGCGGGAGGAAACCCTCCATCCGGGTGAGTTCATCGGATCGGGGACCGTTGGCGACGGCTGCGGTCTGGAGCATGGTCGCTTTTTATCGCCGGGCGATGTGATGGAGCTTGAAATCCAGGGCCTGGGCACCCTGCGCAACCGGCTGATAAAGACCGGCTGATAAGATCGGGCGAATAAGACCGGACGGATAAGATCCGGCGGGTTCGCCAGCGCTGTTTTACCAATTTTTAACCATGTTGGACAAAATTGATTATGCATTGATTTTGAGGTGAACAGATGCTGGAATTTGACCCCACTCAGATTACCGCCATGGCCCTTGCGACGCTTGTCGTCGTGGTGATGGTCGTCGCGTTGTTCCGTTCCTGGCGCAGTTCGGCGTCATCACGTCGCCGGGAAGACAGATTGGCATCGGCATTTGATCGCGCCCGCTATGTCCGGCGGCACGGATCAATTCCGGTCGGGAGCCGATAGGGAATTTACGAAAGCCGGGCCGGAAGCTTTGGCGTCATGCGCTAGCCGGATCTCGGCTGTCTCGAAAAGAACGGCGTTGATTTCGGAAGCCCGATCATCCGTCGCCCTCGTACTGGTTGGGGTCCACGTGAAACCCGGCGGCGCGGATGCCGACCATGGCGACTTCGTCATCCATTTCGTTTGAATCGCCCGTAATGCCGATGGCGCCGACCACTTCGCCATGCTCATCCAGGATCAACTGCGCGCCGCCTTCCAGGAAAATCGGCCCATCGGAGAGCTGTTCCAGATTGTCGATGAATTTCGGCTTGTCGCGGTATTTCTGCAGCACCAGCTTTGACGACCGGCCCATGCCAAGGGCGGCGAACGCCTTGCCGTAGGAAATTTCGAACCTCAGCAGGGCCGCGCCGTCCTGTTTCTGGAACGCCTTCACGCGCCCGCCCGCATCCAGCACGATCACCGCCAGGGGTTTGAGGCCGCGTTCCGCCGCCGCCGCCAGGGCGGCGTCGATCATCGTGTTTGTTTGTGCCAGGCTGATCGCTCTCATGGGCCGGTTTCCTTTCAGCCGGTATATTCAATGATGTCGAACCCGTTGAACCGGTCGACCAGATATACCAGCCCGCGCTGATCCACATCCAGATCATTGGTTTGCGGCGCGGGGTGGCCGTTGACGGGCTCGGGAATGAAATAGCCGGTCTCCCGTGGAGCCAGGGGGTCGGCGATATCGACAATGCGCAGGCCGCCGCTGAACCAGGCGGAATAGACCAGCGTGTCTTTCATGTGCTCCTGGAATTGGTGGGCGCCGAAGCGGGTTCCGGGGACCTGGCTCCACGGGCTGTCGGCCTCGCTGACCTGATAGATCGACAAGGGCTGCATATGGGCCGGGTCGGTCACGTCGAACACCCAGAGATTGGCGTGCGGCCGACCGCGCCGGACTTCAGCTTCCTCGGCGCTGTAATACTGGTCTTCCTCATCGATGGCGATGGCGATATCGCGCCCGCCGATCTGAAACGGCACGCCCATGAATGTGTGGCTCGGTTCGGGAAAGGGTGGGTGATAGCTGTATTCGCCAATGGTCGTGGGTTTGGTGATATCGGAAATGTCGATGATCCGTAGCCCGGCATGCCAGCACCCGGCCCAGAGCGTGTCGCCCTGGCGCATGGCGTGATGCAGCCTGTTCTTGCGGCCTTCCCAGGTCGGAATTTCCCCGCCGGCGAGATGCTGGCCCGGCATCCACCAGCGCGACACTTCGGTCGGGCTGGCCGGGTTGCGGATATCGTAGATCACCAGGATATTGCCGATATAGCCGTCCATCTCGGTCGAGATATAGGCGTAGTTTTCATCCATGTCGTAACGGTGAACGCCGATGCCGCCGGTTTTTACATGGCTGATGAATACCGGCCGCGACGGGTCCGAGACATTGTAGAGCTTGAAGCCGCCTTCCTCGTACTTGTCCTGGTCGGCTTTCTCCAGGCGCGATATATCTTTTTCCTTCAAGCCCAGTTTCTCCGCCAGTTCCGCGTCGGTCGCGTCCCGGCCCAGCATGTCGCGCAGATGGGCGCGCATGGGGGGAAGCTGTTCCGCCTTGCGCCCGATGCCCTGGCTGTTGCGCTCATTGTTGACGATCATCACATCGCCGATCACGCGGGCCTTGTGACTGTGGGACGCGTTGTCGCTCAGCATGATTGTGCTGACCAGTTTCGGATTGGTCGGGTCGGCCACATTGATGATGCTGGTGCCAAGGCCTTCCTTGTTGGGCAGATGTCCCACATAGGCATGATCGCCATAGACATAAACCTGCCCCGCACCGCCCAGATCGAGATGGGAGATGCGTCTGGTATTGCGGGTTACGGATGCGCCGTCGCGGTATTCCGAAGCCATATCAAATCCATTGATTTACAAAAAATGGGAGGAGCGCGGAATTTCACGCCCCTCCCGGGGTGTTCACGTTATGAAGAAAATTCGCCGGCTATTTTTTCTTCTTCGCTTTTTTGATGTATTTACCCGACGTTGCATTCTTGACCCGCGCGACCAGTTCAGGTGAGGCACCGGTGATTTTTTTGACCAGTGCAAGAACTTCCTCACCCGTGCGGGGACGTAGCGTCAGGTTGCGTTTTTTTATTTCCGCGATGAATTCCGGATCCTTCATGGTATCGGCGAAGGCCTTTCGCAGTGCTGCGACCCGGTCTTTCGGCACTTCAGGCGCCATGACCACACCGCGGGATACGGGCGTTGAAGACGTCATGAATTCCACGATGTCGCGGTCTCCGGGCGGGACCAGATCGACCAGCATGGGCACGTTGCCTAATTCAGGCACGGCTTCCAGCCCAAACTGGGCGACGATTTTGACTTTCTTGTCGCGCAGCCAATCGGGGCGGGTGCCGTTCAGATTGCCCCAGGATGCGGCCCAACCGTGGGTTTCACCCCGTTCCATCGCGAGATTGTTGGTCGCGCCGCCGCGATAGCCGACGATCATCTTGAACTTCGTGCCGACCAGATTGTTCAACAGGGCAGGCCATTGGAATGTGGCGTGTGATTTGGAGAACGCGCCGATGATATTGGATGTTTTTTTCATGTCCGCCAGCGTGGTCGCCGGCGCCTTGTGCCAGACCGTCATCAACTGGGTGATTTGCGAGAAAGATCCGAGCCACTGCATCTTGGCGGTTTTGAAGCGGATGCCTTTGTCGCGCAGCATTTCCAGCAAAGGAATGGCATGGGATAGCAACATCCAGCTGCCGTCTTTCGGGGCCACGTTATAGATATAGTTGG